>MTCR01000139.1 GCA_002212725.1 Sphingobacteriales bacterium TSM_CSM
TAGACTCCCTCGGCAACTGGCAATGGCATCAGGTGTATAACCCTACTCCCCCCACCATTTCTTGGATGTCAAGAGATGTAGCCGGACACATTATCACAACTTCCGATGGCGGAGTATTATTTAGCTATGTGGCAGATAAACCCAACATTGCTCTACGAATCAGCTATACCCACAAACTCAATGCAGAGTTTCAAACCGAATGGATAAAAGATCAGTACTTTAGAGGTGGTATCGGTCCTTCACTAATTCAATTGGCTGACAGCAGTTTTTTCTTAGCCAATGGGTACTATTTAAATGATGGTTTATACAATTTAGGTGCAGAAATAGTTAAATTAGACAAAGAAGGCAATTTACTTTGGCGCAGACAATTTGGTGGCAATGGAGATGATTATGTTTATGACGCCATTATTCAAGACCACGACTACAGCGGCAGGAGCGGGTATGTACTCTGCGGCAGAACTGAGAGCGAATTACCTCCCGGCCGGGCAGATGCCTGGTTGGTACGCCTAAACTGCATGGGGCTGCTCACCGTGCCGCAGGCAGCATTTATGGCAATACCTTTTCCTGCCATGCCTCAAACCATAGCCTTTGCCAATCAAAGCCAATACGCCTACCCAGATAGCATAGATGGAGGGCATTATATTTTAGATTGGGGCGATGGCAGCCCTCCATTTACCTGCGGTCAGGGCTATGATGCCTGCTCCGGCAGCCTGCCCACCCACACCTACCAGGTGCCGGGTTTATACCCCATTACCCTCCAAGCCATAGTCTGCAACGATACTTCTACGCTTACACGCGCCGTGTGTATAGATTTCGCACCCAACCCGCAAGCCGCTTTCAGCTACGAAATGTTAGACCAAACAGTACTCTTTACCAACCTCAGCCAAAACAGCTACCTTGCCCAAGGCGGCTATTTTGTATGGGATTTTGGCGATGGCAGCCCGCCCGTTTCCGATGAAAACCCCGCGCATGTGTATGAAGAAAACGGCAGCTACACCGTTACGCTCACTCTCATAGTGTGCCAAGATACATCGGTTTACACGCAGGAAATAACGGTGCAAACCGTAGGTTTACAAGAAATTTCCCCTCCTTTGGAGGGGTCAGGGGTGGTCGGGGTGGTAGTTTACCCCAACCCTGCCCAAAACACCCTGCAAATCACCCTTGCTCCATCACTTTCCCGCCCGTTGAGCGAAGTCGAAACGGTTTTTTCCCTATACACCCCCGCCGGACAGTTGGTGTTACAAACCCCGTTTGTTTCGACAAGCTCAACAACCGCGGCAAGCTCAACAACCGCAAGTTCTGCAACCCACACCATTTCGGTGGCGCACCTGCCGGCGGGCATCTATTTTTATATGGTTAGTGTTGTCGGAGGGGACTCCGACAACGGCGGTATTAGCGGCGGCAAGGTATTGGCGCGGGGCAAGGTGGCGGTGGTGCGGTAGTATTTATTGCGCAAAGACATCGGATGTTTGCCAAACATCCGATGTCTTATACAACAGGGGTGCTGTTGTGGCGCGGGGCAAGGTGGCGGCGGTGCAGTAGTTAAGAAAGTCCGGTTTTCTATGAATGTTAGTACTGAGGGTGCATTACCGCCAGTTTTTGGGTAACCCGGTTACCCGCGGCGCTGCCAACAGCTATAAAATACAAGCCGGCAGGCAAACCGGTTAAAGGTATGGTATGGTTATTTCCATTGCCAAGCACAATGCGTTTTAAAACCACGCCGTTAACGCCGGCAATAATTACCTGTGCATTTTGAGGTAAATTGCCCTGAAGGGTAATGAATTCTGATGCAGGATTGGGTGCAATGGTAAAAGCATAACCCGAAGCAGGAGCAAAGGCCGGTTGCACAGCAACGCCCGAACCAAAACTTAAGTCGTCCACTATAAGCCCGTCGCCTGTAACGGCAGTTTCGGAATCATATTGGATAATGACATAAGCACTGTCGGGAATTTCGGGGCTTATATATTCAATTTGAACGGAAAAGGGGTTAAATCCTTGTCCCGAAGGCAGCAGCGTAGTACCGCCCACGCCAACCGGCATAAGGGTATCCTGCACAGCATTGTATTTACCAAAATAAACGCCAACCTCGGCGGTGCCGGACATAGCGCCGGTAAACTTATAAAAGCCGCCAAAACTTTGCGGGCGCTCATTACAGGCAAAAATTGCCAGCAAATCTGCACTGGGGTTTGCCTCATCGGGGGCGAGCCATGCTGCATAACTGCCGCTGTGGCTATCGGTTGTTTGTTGCAGGTTTATTTCATCGTCAAAACCCAGTAAAAAGGCAAATAAACCGCCCAATGTGTACCATTCCTGAGGAAAATACACTTCTACCGGCCCGCTAATACCCTCTACCTGTATGTTTTCCCAGTTTTCAAAACTGCCGTTGGGCAAATTGCACTGTGCATGTGCCGGCACAACAAGGCTCATAAGTGCAACAAATAAAATAATGCATAACTTTTTCATAATTAAGAGGTTAATTTGGTTCTTTACAAATTTACACCATTTTGGCTTATTTTCCAAATAAATTTACAGCCTGAACAAGCGGTTTGCTGCCAGATTGCGTGTAGCAGCCGGTCTTACCTGCATACATGCGGAAAGGCTTACAACAGCAGGGGTAAATACTGTTATTGCAAACACAGCACACTGCCAACGAAAAAAAGGCTTCAAAATAGGAGGCAAGGGCAAATTAAATAAGTTCAGAAAAGATTGAAATAAATATTACAATACGTATCTTAACGGCCAAATCAAGAACAAACAAATGAACTTAATTGATACCGGCATCGAAAAAGGACTTATTCGGTTTGACGAAGACCAAAATTTTATAACATACGTTCATCAAGGTAAAAAACGGAATTACAATAACCCCGAAGAGAAAGTACAAGCCGAAACTTTCTTGACTTTGGTTTTGATTTACGGCTATCCTGAAAACAGAATTAAACAGTTCATTCCTGTTCAAATGGGTTCTGAGACAAAGGAAGCCGACATTGCAGTTTATTCAGACGATAAATGTGAAGAAACCTACATTTTAGTCGAGTGTAAGAAAGAAGATTTAACCGACCAGCAGTTTAACATTGCCGTTGACCAAGCATACAGTTACGCAGTTGCCGAAGGTGCAAAATACGTTTGGACAACTTCACGTATCAAAAATCAGTATTACGAAGTTCCCGACAAGAAACCGAAAAGCAGAATTGAAATCCCCGACATTCCGCAATTTGGTATCAACAAACTTGCGCCTTACAAATATGTGAAAGGCGGTATTTCGCAAACGGACACAGACGATATAAACATAGTTGCAGAACCCAACCCGAATGTAAAACAGAAGTTTTTTGAGTTGCAGGTTGTAAGCGAAAGCGAATTGACAAAAATTTTCATTCAATCGCATCAAGCACTTTGGGGCGGTGGACAACGAAACCCAAGTGTTGCTTTTGACGAATTGGATAAGCTCATCTTCTGCAAAATTTGGGACGAGAAACACCCAAGAAAAACAGGTGAACCTTACGACTTTCAAATTTTCCGTGACGAAGACCCGGAAGATTTGCTAAAACGCATCAAGAAAATTTATGCAGTTGGCGAAAAAGAAGCACCCGAAGTTTTCAAAGACGGCATCACACTTTCGGCACAGGAAACGCTGACCATTGTAAAATACTTTCAGCGTATCAACCTCAATAAAACTGACCTTGACAGCAAAGGCAAAGCCTTTGAAACATTTATGGGAAGTTATTTCAGGGGCGACTTTGGACAATATTTTACACCAAGACCAATTGTAAAATTCATTGTGGACAGTTTACCAATTACGCACAAATCAAGAGTACTTGACACCAGTTGCGGAAGTGGCGGCTTTTTGCTTTACGCATTAGACAAAGTGAGAGAACAAGCCAACGAATTTTACGACCCCATCAAAGATGAAAAAGACCATTACAAATATTGGCACGACTTCGCAGAGAAAAACCTCTTTGGAATTGAGATAAACGACCAAATTGCCCGAACCGCAAAAATGAATATGATTATTCACG
>MTCR01000072.1 GCA_002212725.1 Sphingobacteriales bacterium TSM_CSM
ATTTTTTACAATTTTCAAACGCCTCTCTTGCTTTTTCTTTTTGCCCCATGGCTGCGTAGGCTTCGCCAAGATAGTAGTAGGCTTCGGCATTGGTGGCATCTTTGCGCAAAACGGTTTGAAAACGGTTAATGGCCTTGTCAAACTGTCCCGACATAACAGACATTCTTCCCAATGACAGGTTGGCGCCTACATGGGTAGAGTCTTTTGCGGTAACTTCTCTAAGCATCATTACCCCTTTCATAACCATTGGCGGCATATTGGGGTAGCCGTCGAAATAGCAGTTGGCCAAGTTTACCTTTACTTCGGTTTGCGAAGTGTCGAAACGGAGGGTTTTTTCGTAGGCATCAATGGCGTTTTCAATCAAATACACGCGCATAGTTGAGTCGGCAGCTATCTGAAAAGCATCGGCCTGCCTGTTTGCGGCTTCCAGCCAGTTGTTTTGGGTTGAGTCTGTTTGAGCTATGAGGCGGTAATAATATGCTCCCAGTTCAATATATCTTTCTTTTTCCCAAAGCCGGGCAATTTCTTTCAATGCACGGGTTTTAGCGGCTGCATCGGGGCTGTTTTGTGCTTTTGTTTCCCAATAGGTAATGCTGTCGGCGCCGGCTTTACTAATTTTGGTTTTCATGTTTTGGGCCAGTTGCGCCATATTTAGCTGTGTTTTACCAGCCGTGGGCAGCGAGTCTGCAACAGAGGCAGACATGCCTGCAGCAGACATTGGGTTATCTGTGGCAGGAGTGTTGGTGGTTCGCTGTCCTAAAAAATACAAAGCAAGTACCAGCGCTGTGCAAATAATAACAAGGGTGGTTTGTCCTTTATGAAAGGTCATGGCGTAAAGATTAATTATGGTCGGCGGTAAACTGTTTGTGCAATACGGTTTTTTTCAGGGTTCTGCCAATTGACTTTAAAAACCTTTTCTGCAAGTTTATTGGGTTGTTGTTAGTTGCATTATTTTTTGCCGGGAGCAGCGGGTTTTCTCTTTTTTCCGCTTTTGCTTTTTTTTATAGATTCTACAAAAACTTTGGCGGGTTTAAAAAACGGTATATGTTGTTCGGGTATTTCTATTACCTCATTTTTGGTTATGTTTCGGCCTATTTTTTTTGCCCGCTTTTTGGTTACAAAGCTGCCAAAACCCCGTATATAAACATTTTCTCCTACCGAAAGCGATTCTTTCACTTCCTTAAAAAAGGTTTCTAATGACACCAGCACATCTACTTTGGAAATGCCGGTTTTTTCTGAAATTTTCATGATTAAATCTGCTTTTCTCATAGTTGCACAATTTGATTGGTTAGTGATATGTTGTGTTTATGTCAACTTAATTTGTGGTAATGCCTGCTCATATATCCGGTTTGCCTGTTTGGCAGCATGGTTTGGTTTTTGCTGGCGGTTTTAAGCTATGGCTTATAGCTGTACAAAGGTAAAAATGTTTTTTATTGATTTATAGGCATTTGTAAAAAGGTTAAATTTTTATGTTTGCAAATTGCCCCTGTTGTACTGCACAAAACAATGTTTAATTGTACGTTGCGGGTACAATATAGTTTTGTTTGGTGCAGCCTGTTGCGGGCAGTTGCAACCTGCATTGCCGGTATGCGCTAACCGCCATGTTGCTGGTTAAATGCCTGCACAAAATTTATTTGCCTGTTAAATAGTTGCAACCTGCCGCCCTGCACCGTGTCCTCGGCGGTGCAGGGCGGCAGGCAGGCATTTATTTGGGTTTGTTGGGGTTTGCGGTAAGTAGCGGGTGTTAATGGGCTACTTCCGAAATAAATTTAATGCGCATGAGCCTTATTTCTTCTTCGCTGTACTCATTGTCTTCGTTCAGTTCTTTAAGGGCGCCGTCTATGGTATCGGCATTGGTTTGCATAAAGAAATCAAAAAGCTCTTCCTGTGCATCTTGGTCAAGCAGGTTGTTGAGGTGGTAATCTACATTGAGTTTGGTTCCTGAGTCAACAATTTTTTCAATTTCGGTAATCAGTTCAAACATGGTTAGCCCCAGGTAGTTGGCAATATTTTCGAGGGGTATTTGTTTGTCAATGTTTTGTATAATGTAGATTTTATCTTTTGACTTGCTGGCCACCGATTTCATTACAAAATCTTCGGCGCGCATAATGTCGTTTTCCTCTACATATTTTTTTATAGCCTCAATAAACGGGCGTCCGAATTTAAGGTATTTTCCTTTGCTTACGCCGTTTATGCGTTCCAGTTCTTCGGGGGTAATGGGGTAATAGGTAGCCATTTCCTCCAATGAACGGTCCTGAAACACCACGTAGGTTGGCACTTGTTTCTTTTTGGCTACTTCGCGGCGCAGGTTTTTGAGCAGGATAAGCAGTGCGGGGTCTAAAACGGCGCCTTTTTGCAGTTGCACATCGGCTTCTTCGGCGGTGGCGGCATCGGTATCATAAGATTGGTTAATGGCTATTTTAACAGAGTAGGGGTTTTTCAGGAAATCTTTTCCTTCGGTACTAAGTTTAAGCAAGCCGTATTTTTCAATATCTTTTTTGAGGAAGTTGCGCAGCAGGGCATGGTTTATAACCGATTTCCAGTACATTTTGTCTTGTTGCTCACCTTTGCCAAAATACTTAAGCTGGTCGTGTCTGAAATCAATAATTTCCTGCGTTCTTTTGCCCAGTAAAAATTTGAGCAGGTATTTGCTGTCAAAGTTTTCCTGCAGTTCATTTACGGCATTGAGCACGGTAATAATATCGGGGCTTACTTCTACGCGGTCTTTTGGTTGGGTGCAGTTGTCGCAGCCTTTGTTGCAATGTTGCTCGTCATACATTTCGCCAAAATAGTGAAGCAGAAAGCGGCGGCGGCACGATGCCAGTTCGCTGTAATTTACTACTTCTGCCAAATGCTGTCCGCCCACTTCGCGCTCGGCTACGGTTTTATCGCGCATAAATTTTTCCAGCTTGGTCATGTCTTCGTAAGAGAAAAAGCCAACACAGCGGCCTTCCATGCCGTCGCGGCCGGCGCGGCCGGTTTCCTGATAGTAGTTTTCCAGGCTTTTGGGCATGTTGTAATGTATTACAAAGCGCACATCGGGTTTATCTATGCCCATGCCAAAGGCAATGGTAGCTACTATTACCTGTATTTCTTCCATCAGAAACTGGTCCTGAAACATAGAGCGCACCGGCGCTTCAAGCCCTGCATGATAGGGTGCTGCTTTTATGCCGTTGGCGTTCAGAATTTGTGCCAGTTCTTCGGTGGTTTTGCGGTTAAGGCAGTATATAATGCCCGATTTGTTGGGGTTTTCCTTTATAAAACGGGTAATTTGTTTTATAACCTCGTCTTTTTTGCCTTTGGGCCTTATTTCGTAATACAGGTTGGGGCGGTTAAAGGAGGAACTGTAAATTTCGGGAGTTTTTAGCTGAAGGTTTTTAATAATATCGTCGCGCACTTTTGGGGTGGCGGTTGCTGTAAGTGCCATAATAGGGGCATCAATATCAATGGCATCTACCATTTTGCGTATGCGCCGGTATTCGGGCCTGAAATCGTGTCCCCATTCCGATATGCAGTGGGCTTCATCAACGGCCACAAACGACACTTTCAGTTGTCTGAAAAAATCAATGCTATCTTGTTTGGTAAGGGTTTCGGGGGCAATGTACAACATTTTGGTGTGCCCGTTGGTAAGGTCTTCCTTTACCTTTTTGGCTTCGGTACGGCTTAGCGATGAGTTTAAAAAATGGGCTATGTTATCCTGGCTGCTGTAACCCCGCATTAAATCTACCTGATTTTTCATGAGGGCAATAAGCGGAGAGATAATAAGCGCCGTGCCTTCGCTTAAAATTGCAGGTAACTGGTAACACAAAGATTTACCGCCGCCGGTGGGCATAATTACCAAAGTGTCTTTGCCTTGCAAGATACTTTTAATAATAGCTGTCTGGTTGCCTTTAAAACCGCTAAACCCGAAATACTCTTTTAAAGCATTGTGCAATCTGTCTTCTGCAACTGTATTCATAATTCTTATCGTTTAGATAGAACACTGTTTTTAAGTGAGCGGTGCGCAGTCAAACCCCTCCTGCTTTGTTTGTAAAGCAGGAATCGTTTTTGCCGCTTTGTTAAATGGGACTTACAAGTTAGGAACTTTTGTGTAAATTGTATCTTTTCAAAAAAAAGATTGTTAATTTTTTTTGCAAAACAAACTTTTCCAAAAAAGAATGCGAAGTTAGTAATATTTACCCGATAAATAAAGCAGTTTGCACAAAAATATGTGCGTTTTCAGGTAAAATAACCCCGAAGCACAATAGTTTTAGGGGGGGTTAGCCAAGCCGTTCTTCCAAATTAAGTCTAAACCGGCGTGCGGTATCTTTGGCTATGTCGTAACCGGCATCGGCGTGGCGTATTACGCCCATGGCGGGGTCGTTGTGCAATACGCGCGCCAGGCGTTTGGCAGCTTCGGGGGTTCCGTCGGCCACTATTACCATGCCTGCGTGCAGAGAGTAGCCCATGCCCACGCCGCCGCCATGATGAAACGACACCCAACTGGCGCCGCCGGCGGTGTTAATAAGGGCGTTTAATATTGGCCAGTCGGCAACGGCATCAGACCCGTCTTGCATGGCTTCAGTTTCGCGGTTGGGCGATGCCACCGAGCCGGTATCGAGGTGGTCGCGCCCAATAACAATAGGGGCTTTAACTTTGCCCGTGCGCACCAATTCATTAAAAGCCAGCCCGGCCTGTTGTCTTGCGCCCATAGGCAGCCAGCAAATGCGGGCGGGCAGCCCCTGAAAAGCTATTTTTTCTTGTGCCATTTTAATCCAGCGCACTAATCCTTTGTCGTGCGGAAACAGTTCGAGCAGGGTTTGGTCGCAGGTATAAATATCCTGTTCATCGCCCGAAAGGGCCACAAACCTGAACGGCCCGGAGCCTTTGCAAAAGAGCGGGCGTATATAGGCCGGCACAAATCCCGGAAAATCAAAGGCATTTTGCACACCGCGTTTGTCTTTGGCCTGCCCGCGCAGGTTATTGCCATAGTCAAAGGTAATAGCGCCGCGTGTTTGCAGCAGCAGCATTTGTTGCACATGTTTTGCCATGGTATCTAAAGACCTGCGGCGGTATTCACCGGGGTTGTTTTCGCGCAGTGCGGGTATTTCTTCACCGGTAAGGCCTTCGGGAATATAGCTCAACTCATCATGTGCCGATGTTTGGTCGGTAAGCGTATCGGGGGTAATCTGGCGGTCAATGAGGCGTTGCAGCAGTTCCACCGCATTGCATACCACGCCAATTGATAGGGCTTTGCCGGCGGCTTTGGCTTGCAGGGCATGGTCAATAGCTTGGTCAATATCGGTAATTTTGCAATCGAGGTAGCGGGTTTCCAGCCTTTTGTCAATGCGCCATTCTTCTGCTTCGGCAATAAGGGCTACGCCTTCGTTCATGGTAATGGCTAAGGGTTGTGCGCCGCCCATACCGCCCAATCCGGCGGTAATGTTCAGGGTTCCCTTCAGGGTGCCGTTATAGTGTATGTCGGCTAAGGAGCGGTAGGTTTCGTAGGTTCCCTGCACAATGCCTTGCGTACCTATATATATCCATGAGCCGGCGGTCATTTGGCCGTACATCATGAGTCCTTTTTTTTCCAGTTCGTTAAAGTGCTCCCAGGTTGCCCACCTGCCCACTAAGTTTGAGTTGGCTATGAGTACGCGGGGTGCATCGGGGTGCGAGGGCAGTATGCCCACCGGCTTGCCCGATTGTATGAGCAGGGTTTCGTTTTCGGTTAAATCTTGCAGGGCTTTTACAATCAGGTCAAAAGCCTCCCAGTTGCGGGCTGCTTTGCCGCGTCCGCCGTAAACCACCAGGTCTTCGGGCTTTTCGGCAACTTCGGGGTCTAAGTTGTTGTGCAACATGCGCAGGGCGGCTTCCTGTATCCAGCCTTTGCAGGTCAGTTGTGTGCCGCGGGGTGCGCGCAGGTGGGTGTGTATGGGGGTGTTTTGCATAATGATAGCATATAACAAGCGTTACAAATAAAAGTTATAGATGCCGGTAATTTTGTAAAATAAACTGGCGGTAGCCGTAAAATACGGCTGTTTTACCCTGTGGCATGAACGGTTGTTTGGTTTACCAAAATTCCTGCCGGGCATTTGCGCCTTCCTTTCGGGCAGGTAAAGATACTGCCAAATGGCAGAACATGCCGCTATTTAAACAACTTTTTTATTGCGTTTACCGACAGCAGGCTTTTATCGGTAAGTTCGAGCAGGGCGGTTTTAAACCAGTAGGTAAATTGCTGTGGGTTATCGTTCAGTTCTTTAAACAGTTCGGGTATTGAAATCCAACGCACGGCGTTTACCTCATCGGGGTTAAATTGGGTGGTATCGCCATCGTAAATACCCACAAAAACGGCATCTAATTCATGCTCTATGAGTTGGGTGGCTTCGTCTTGTGCGCGGTAAATAAACCTGAACACCTCTTTTAGCGGTGTATCGAAGCCCAGTTCTTCTTGCAAGCGGCGGTGTGCTGCATCTTCTTCGGGTTCGTTGAGGCGGGGGTGGCTGCAGCAACTGTTGCTCCAAAGCCCGCCAAAATGGTATTTGGTAAAGGCGCGTTGTTGCAGCAGCATTTGACCGTTGCTGTTAAAGATAAAAACGCTGAAGGCTTTGTGCAGCAAGCCTTTTTGGTGTGCGGCCATTTTTTCTTCGGTGCCCAGCACTTTCCCTTTCTTGTTTACCAGCACAACATATTCGGCGGCAGTATCGGTTGTCATAAATTGTTTATTTGTATGATGTTTTTAAAATAGCTGCAGGTTCTTATGGCAAGCTATTTAACAGGCAAAGGGGTAAACAAATTTTTGGTTACGGGTTATTTTTTTGTACCCAATGTAAACAACAAGTGCTTTTGTAACATTTTCGGGGCAATAAAGTTTTAAAATTGCTAAAGATGTTGTGCCGGCAACCATGCAGCAGGCATGGGTAAATTGCCGCCTCGCTTCTGTATATTGCCCCGTTGGGGTTTAGCCAGGACACAGGATAGCAGACACGGGATGTCTGCCAAACATTCTGTATCTGTCATCATTCATAAGTACACAACTTACCGCTTGCCTCATACGGCTCATACCCACCCGGTAACGCCATACGCCCCCTGCCGGCAAACCCTATAAATCCAAGATTTGGGTAAATGTGTTCCATTACGAACCTTCATCTGCTGCTTCCACCTGAATACCAAACTTTTTGCCCTTGCACTTTATACAACTCCCGCACACCAATACCAATGGCAATGGCAACGGGAGGGAGCAGGTAATTTGTGCTGCGCCATGATTTGTGTATCCGAAGCATTAACCATGTTCGGGAAAAAACTGTGGGTTGGCTAATACCACCAACAACACACTTTACAACACTAATCTGAAGGGCAACGAAGCAATAACAAAAATCCGGCAAACAGCCCTGTTTTTGGGTAATTGTTTGCCGGAGTTATGATACTGATTAAATTGGGTTAATTGCTAAACCCGCACTGCTGTGCCTAATGACCCAGTTTTCCTGTAAAGGGGGGGTATTGATTTCTTGCAAGAGGGTTGGCTATTTTTTGCTGCCCATACCCAGTACAAAAGCCACTACAGCGCCAACGGCAGCGCCCATAACAATGCAAACCACCAAATCCATGAGTGTGCCTTGTAAGGTCATAATATTAGCCGTAGCATACATGATAAAATCGTAATACATACCGACCAGCAGCCCTATAACTGCTCCGGCCTGTGCACCGGTCATCCAGTTAGAAATACCAGCCCAACGGCCAAAAATGTAGGAATACAACATGCCACAACTGAGGTTACCCAAAATGAGTGCCCAAAATACCATTTCATTATCGGGGCGCATAATGGGAGTGGTATATTGCGGCTCAAAAACACCACGCAAAAGCATGCCGTAAATTATCCACCCTAAGAAAAAAGCAACAACGCCTCCTGCAAGGCCTGCAAGCAAAATTTTGTTCAAGTTCATAATTGTTTGATTTAGGAGGTTGGAAAAAAAGAAAATTGACGGCAATGCAGGCTTTTGCAAACATAGGCATAACCAAGCCAACAATACCCGATTTTACCCACTTTGCAGAGCATTTCTATTGCCGCTTTAAATTTAGCTGTTTTATCAAAAACTTGTACCGCCAACAGCATTTATTTTTTAAAAAATGTAAAAATACTCCTGATATAGCCAAAACATGCTTTATGCATTGGTTGGTGAGGCTATTTTCAGGTTGTTTGGGCAATTGCACTTTGGGTTCAAACCGGTGTGCAAGTGCAAGAAATTTCGGTATAAAGGTTGTTTTGCGCCCTCTTACTGCCACATTTCATGCTTTTTACCAATCAAATGTATTTGTGTTTTACATTAAAGCCTTGCCGGGTGAGCCGGTATAACCTGAAACATTTACTTGTTTTCATTTGCCAATATATAAAAATAGTTTTAAAATTTAATGCGCAATTATTTAGGCGTGAAGTTTATTTAGGTGTGCATTTTGTTCATATATGAACAAATTTTGCATTAATGTTGGTTTTTTGGACAGAGTTTAGCAGAAAAAAAATGAGCTGCGGAGTAAACAATGTTGCCTTTGGCCTGTTTAAATGCACATAATATTGTTTAGGGTAAATTGCAGGTTTACCCTTTCCCTCCTTATTTTTTTCAATAACAGCAAAATTGCTTAACATATATGCGTTCTTTTGAACAGTTGCAGGAGTTGTTTACCCATTACCTCCATGAAAAAAAACTGCCCGATACTACATCGGGTCTATACCGGCCGATAAATCATATTATGGATATGGGAGGCAAGCGCATTCGTCCTTTGCTATGTCTTATAAGTTGCCAAATGTTTACCCCTGAAGTGGAAAAGGCGCTGCCGCCTGCTTTGGCCATTGAGTTTTTTCATAACTTTACTTTGGTACACGATGATATTATGGACAATGCCCCGCTGCGCCGCGGGTATCAGACTGTACACACACAGTATGGGGTAAATGCCGCAATTTTATCGGGCGATGCCATGCTCATAAAAACCTATGAGTTTTTGTGCGAGTCGCCCAAAAATTGCCTGCCTGCCTTGCTGCGCACGTTTAACCAAACAGCGCTTGATGTGTGCGAAGGACAGCAAATGGATATGAATTTTGAAAACGAACAGCAGGTTTCCATGCCGCAATACCTGCGCATGATAGAACTGAAAACTGCCGTATTGCTGGCGGCCGCTCTAAAAATGGGCGCTATTGCCGGTGGCGCAAGAACCCCCGATGCCATGCAATTGTTTGAGTTTGGCAGAAACATTGGCATAGCCTTTCAACTACAAGACGACTTGCTCGATACCTTTGGCGAACCGGGGAAAACCGGTAAGCAAACCGGCGGCGATATTTTGCAAAACAAAAAAACCTTTCTGCTTATTAAAGCCCTTGAAACTGCCGGAAAAGAACAGCGCACCATTTTGCAACATTGGCTGGCTGCCAAACGGTTTCAGCCCAATGAAAAAATTGCTGCCGTAACAGATGTTTTTGAACAGTTGGGAGTAAAGGACGCCGCAAAAAGCACCATGCAGCAGTATTACAACCTTGCTTTTGAACACCTTAACCATGTTTCGGGTAATAATGAAATGCACCGGTTGCTCACCGATTTAACCCGGCAGCTTATGAACCGGCAGTGGTAGGCAGGTATTTGCAAAACGGGTAAGCGCAAGAAAAGTATGGCGCAATTGCCTTCATTGGAAAAACGCAAAAAACCTCAAGTAAAAACAATTTCAATTATTGCACGGCAGCTATTGTTAACTGTTTTATGCCCGGTTTACCTACAGAATCCAAAGAACCGCCTATTATTAAGGTACATGCACAGCAACTTATGTTGTATGCATTGCTGGCAAGTTTATCGGTATTGTTTATTGGGTTAAGTGTTGCCTATTTATTTGCAAAAGGCAACTGGCATTGGGCACAGTTTAGTTTTCCGAGGGCATTTATAGTAAGCAGCCTGGCATTGGCGGCCAGCAGCTACACCATACAGCAAACGGTAAATGCGCATAAACTGCAGCACGAAAAACAATTGCTTACCATGATGGCGCTTACGCTTGGCTTTACCCTGCTGTTTGTTGCAGGGCAAATGCTGGGTTGGTACGAGTTATATAGCAAAGGCATTTACATTGCCGGCAAACCCGATGGTTCTTACCTGTACCTGTTATCGGGGTTGCACATACTGCACGTGCTGGCGGGGCTGGTTATTCTGCTTTTCTTGTATGTAAATTCCCGCAAAAGTCTTTCAGACCCGGTGCAAAAAATATTTTACTTTGTTGAAACACACCATGGCCGCCGGTTGGCAATGACCGCCACTTACTGGCATTTTGTAGATATTTTGTGGCTGTACCTGCTGTTGTTTTTTTTGCTCAACCACCTTTAGCGCCGGGTGTAAAGAGCATACAAGCAGTTAAAACAGTAAACCTTTGTGCCTTGGTGTCTTGGCGGCAAAAAAACACTTGATACATAGCCACAAAGCCATTCAGAAAAATGACTTTGCGAAATACTTTGTATTCTTTGCGGTTAAACAGCTAAGTTGCACAAAGAAATAAAATCAGTGAACTTTTGTTCTCTGGTGTATTAGTGGTAAAAGCGGTTGTGCGGCGTTACAATTTTTTGGTTTTGAGCCTTATTGAGTTGCCAATAACAATTACATCGGAAAAGGCCATGGCCAGTGCGGCAATCATAGGGCTTAACAAACCTGTTGCAGCTAAAGGTATGGCCAACATGTTGTAGAAAAAGGCCCAAAACAAGTTTTGCTTAATGGTGAGTACGGTATGACGGCAAATACCCAAAGCATTGCCAAGTGAATGCAGGTTGCTGTTGAGCAGTACCACATCGGCAGAATCAATGGCTACCTGACTGGCATTGCTAAGGGCTATACCTACCGATGCTTTTGCCAATGCCGGTGCATCATTTATGCCATCGCCCACCATGGCGGTATAGCTGTTTTTGCTCAACGTTTCAATCATGTCTAATTTTTCTTTTGGCAGGCGGTTGGCATAATACTCGGTAATGCCCAGTTTGCGGGCTGCTTCGGTAGTTTTATCGGCATGGTCGCCGCTAAGGAGCAGGGTTTTGATATGGTGTTTATGGAGGTATTCAACGGCATCGGCTGCATCGGGGCGCAGTTCGTCTTCCATATCGAGCCAGCCGGCCAATTTACCGTTTTTCAGTACATATACGTTGTGGGTATTATCGTCGGTAAATTCATCGGCAATGTTATAAGAGCCGGCCATATAGGTATTTCCATCGGTATCTTTTCCCATTATGCCCATGCCCTTCATTTCGCGTACTTCAAACATGGGCAGGGGTTTATGGTCTTTTTCCAGGGCGCGTACAATGGCTGTAGCCAGCGGGTGCGCCGAGTAGCGCTCTAACCCCAGCAATATGGCTTTAAATTCAAAATCGGGTAAATCCGATTTCATGCTTTTAATGGAAAAATGGCCGGTGGTAAGGGTTCCGGTTTTATCAAAAACAACGGTGCTTACCTTAGCCATGGTTTCCAGCACGGTGCCGCTTTTTATAAGAATGCCGTTTTTGGCTGCCCTTCCCAAACCTGCCATAAGGGCGGTAGGAGTAGCTAACCCCATAGCACAGGGGCACGAAATTACCAACACGGCAATACTGTTGAGAATGGCTTGCTTAAACCCGATGTTGAAATAAAAATAGGCGCCGGCAAAGGTGGCAATGGCAATAAGCAATACCAGCGGCACAAAAATGGCGCTGATGCGGTCGGCCAGTTTGTGTATGGGCGGTTGGTTGGCCTGTGCGCGTTTTACCAATTCAATAATTTGCGCCAGGGCAGTATCTTTGCCTACTTTGGTGGCCCTCATTTTAATGCTTCCGGTTTCCAGCACCGAGCCGCCTATAAGGGCAGAACCTTCACCTTTTTCAACCATAAGGCTTTCTCCGGTCATCATGGCTTCGTTGGCCCCGCCCGAACCCCAAATTACTATGCCATCGGTAGGTATGCGGTCGCCGGTGTTTACCAAAAACACCTGCCCCGTGCGAACAGATTTGGTGCTTACTTCTTCAATAGACTCATGGCCGGTAACAGGGTCAATTTTTATGCGTTTGGCCATGGCGGGCTGCAATTTGCCAAGCTCACGAATGGCCGAGCCGGTTTGCCTTACCGAGCGGCGCTCAATAACATTGCCGGTAAGTACCAGCGTAATTATGGTGGCGGCTGTTTCCCAAAACATATAATTATGCCCCAAACCAAAGGCAAATCCAATAAGGCTGTAAATAAAAGCGGCGGTAGTACCCATTATAATAAGTACATCCATATTGGGCACACCGGTTTTTAAAGATTTTAGGGCGCTGGTGCCAAAATGGTCGGCGCCAATAATAAATACCGGCAGGCAAAGCAGCATTTGCACGGCGCTGTTGTGCAGTATTTCAAACGGTAAAAACATAGACAACAGCAGCGGAAGGGTAAAAACGGCGCAGAGCAGCAGTTTCCATTCCAGGTCAGACCACGTTACGGCTTCGGGTTGTGCTTCGGCATCGGTTGTTTCATCGGGTTCTTCTACAACATGGTAACCCAGGTTTTCAATTCCTGCTACCACTTCTTCATAAGTTACGGCGTTGTTCATTTCAAAACTGGCCTCGGCATTTGCAAAACTTACATCAACATTTTGCAGCCCTTTCTTTTCAAGAAAACGCTTGATGCCTATGGCACAGTTGTTGCAATCCATGCCCTCTATACCTACCCGGTGTATTGTTGAAACCTCTGTCATATTGCATAGGGTTAATTGGCAAAAACAAATTTGTTGGTACAATTTCTTATTTACCAAACAATTTGAGCGCAAGTTCGGTTTTTTATTGCTACTTTTAATGCCGTTTTAGGCAATTTGCTGCCCGTCAGAGGACAAAAACGCATTTGCCTTTTTATCTTGCCTATATATGTAAACTTAAATAAATATGGAAAATCCGAAGAACCGAAAAAACCAGATAAACATAGAACTTACCGATGAGGTAGCCGAGGGCGTTTACTCCAACTTGGCCATTATTACCCATTCTAATTCTGAGTTTATTGTTGATTTTGTGCGCATTATGCCCGGCGTACCCAAGGCAAAGGTAAAGTCGCGCGTGATACTTACACCCCAACACGCCAAACGCCTGCTGAAAGCCCTGAGTGAAAATGTAATGAAATTTGAAGCGGTTTACGGCGCAATACAAGACACTGCACAACCCGATGATTTTCCGCCCATAGATTTTGGCGGGCCGCCCACACAGGCATAAAAAAAACAGCCTGTTGCTGTTTTACCGAAAAAAAAGGGACGTCTATTAAGAAACAACAGCACCATGGCGCCAAACAATACCCCAAACGCCCCGTGCCGGCAGTTAATAACCCCTTTGTGGCGCCCGAAGTAGTAAATGTCCGACAAAATAACAACACAACGCAAACAAAATAAAGGCATTTGGCACATTACTGCTGTTGTGAAACGATTTATATGTTAATTTTGGCAAAAAATTGATACAGCGCAGGTGTTTTTACAAGAACAAATAACAAAATTGCAGACCAGTATGCCGGCAATGCCGCCCGTTGCAACCAACAACGGGTTTACCCTTGCCCTAAACCGCCTGCAGGCTGTAAGCCTCGATGAGCTATCGAAAGCCAGCCTTATGGACCGAACCGACACCAAATTTTTTTTTCCGGCGCAGGCGCTGCCGGAGTTATTGGAATTGGTTGGTAACCATTATGGCGTACTTGAAATGAACGGATTGCGCTGCATTCCATATGAATCTTTGTATTTTGATACCGCCGGTTTTGACCTTTACCTGCAACACCACAATGGCAAAGGCAAGCGCCACAAAATACGATACCGGCGCTACGTAAACTCCAACAAAACCTACTTTGAAATAAAACTGAAAACCCCGCAGGGGCGCACCATAAAAAACCGAACCACAGTGCCGGGTATTTGTGTGCCTTTGGGCCAAAAAGCCGCACATTTGCTTGAGCAACACACCTTGCTTACCCCGCAAGATATTGAACCCGTACTTTGGGTGTGGTATTACCGCATTACCCTCATGTCGCTCAATTTTCCGGAAAGGGTAACCATTGATTTGGGGCTGCATTTTATAAACCCCCTTAAACAGGCAACATGGCAAAACATGTGTATTCTGGAGGTAAAACAAAACAGCGCCAACCGCCACTCGGTGGTTGTAGATACCCTTAAACAACTGCACATACACCCAAAATCGCTCAGCAAATACTGCATAGGTGTAGCCACCACCTACCCGCAGCTAAAACACAACCAATTTAAAAGCAAACTTTTACAAATAGAAATAATTGAACACCTTTATGCTCCTACTGCTTTTGCAGGCGCAGCAGGCAACTAACAGCGCCCTACATTTACCCCTTTTGCTGCAGCAACTGGGTATTGACCTTATTGCGGTTCTTATTTTATCGGTTATTTATTATCGGAAACATAAAAATACCGATTACGTTTTTACCTTCTTTATGTTTAATGTGCTCATTTTCTTTATTTGCTATTACATGGTAAATATTGAACTGGGTGTGGGTTTCGGGTTTGGGCTGTTTGCCCTGTTTTCTATATTGCGCTACCGCACCGCCACCGTGTTCATTAAAGAAATGACCTACCTCTTTGCCGTTATTGCCATTGCGGTTATAAACTCGCTGAGCATTCATACCGCCGACTGGACCCTTACCGCCGTTGCCAATGCCAGCATTTTGGGCGCCGCCATACTGCTCGATGTGGTTTGGCTGCGCTACCCGCTACACGTACAAAGGGTTATTTACGAAAAAATTGACCTCATTAAACCCGAAAACCGCCCCCAACTACTGGCCGACCTTCGGGAACGACTGGGCGTGGAAGTGGTGCAAATTGCCATAGAAAACATAAACTTTTTAAACGATACCGCTACTATTTTTGTCTTTTTCCGAAACCGGGACTCTATGATGGTGCAAATGCGCCGCGATGACTAAACTGCCCCCGAAACGAAGTTGAAACCGCTTTTTACCTATGTTGCAACAACTGCCGGCGCTTAACCCCATAGAAGTTGGCGGCCTCATCAGCGGGGTGGTGTATGTAATATTGGCCGCCCGCGAAAACGTATGGTGCTGGCCGGCAGGGTTGGTAAATGTTGTTTTGTTTATTTTTCTCAATTTTGAAGCAAAACTGTATGCCGATGTGGGATTACAGGTGGTGTACCTGCTTCTTACCGTATTTGGCTGGTATAACTGGCTAAAAAAAACCAACGACCCCGAAAAACATATACCCATAACCCATACATCGGGCACAGAATGGTTGGCCATGGCCGCTTTTACCCTAACCGCCACCTGCCTGCTTTCCCTGCTGCTTACCCGCTACACCGATACCAACGTGCCCCGATGGGACTCCTTTGTTACCGCTCTTAGCCTGGCCGCCACCTGGATGGTGGCCGTAAAAAAACTCGAAAACTGGCTGGTATGGATTTTTACCGACCTGCTGTATGTGGCGCTGTATTACTACAAAAACCTGTACCTGCCGGCAATTTTGTTTGCCCTGTATGTGGTTATTGCCGTACAGGGGTATTTTTATTGGAGAAAACTCATGCAAAAACAGCCGGCTGAAGAAAGGCTATGGTAAATTTGGCATTCACCCGATTGACAACTACCTTTGTAGTAATTTAAGTGGTACAATTTTGCACTATACATATTAAAAGTGCGTATTGAGATGTGCCATAAAAGTGTATTTTTGGTGGTAAATAACAACAGAATGTAAACTCTCGTTCATGATTTTATGTGCAACTGAAATGCAAACGTATTCACGCTTAATATGCCGCAACCAAAGAACTATTGATAAATATGAAACTGCACTTAGAGAGTTTAAAATATCAGGACATTGCCGTTCAATCGGTGGTGAAAGTGTTTGACGGAACCGAGAAAAACACTTTTGACAATGCTTGCATTGAGGGCATCCGCTCCAATGTTTGCAAACTGACAGCAGAACAAATCAAAGAAAACATCAAAGGCGTTCTGACCGAAAACGGTATTGACCAAGAAACAGCCAAACTTTCGGCAGACAATGACCTTTGTATTGAAATGGAAACGGGAACTGGGAAAACCCTTGTTTACCTCAAAACGATTTATGAGCTTTATAAGCATTACGGTTTTACCAAATTCATCATTTTAGTTCCTTCAGTTGCTATCAGACAAGGCGTTTTAAGTGCTTTTAAAATTTTTGACAAGCAACTTGAAAACATTTACGGCTTTACTCCAAAAGCATTTGAGTATGACAGTAAGCGATTGAATAAAGTAACCAACTTTATTGAAGAACAGCATCCGCAAGTAATGGTAATGACACTTGCTTCGTTCAACTCGGAAGACAAAATTTTAAATCAGGCACAAAGAGAAGATTTGTTTGCAAACATTCCTTTCATTGATGCAATCGGCAAAACAAACCCGATTATCATAATGGACGAGCCACAGGAAGGAATGGACACGGAAAACTCCGTTAAACAAATCGCCAAACTCAATCCATTATTCAAATTTCGTTATTCGGCTACTCACAAGGTTTTGAAAAACTTGGTTTACCGCTTAACGCCTTATGACAGTTACAAACAAGGTTTGGTAAAGAAAATTGAAGTCCTTACCGTAACCGAAAAAAATGATGAAGCCACACTCAAAATTGAACTTACGCAAACCGATTATGGAAAAGGCGACCCAAAAGCCAAACTGAAAGCGTGGAAAATGAAAGCTGGAAAATATGTGTTTGAAGAAACCAACTGGCTAAAAGTTGGCGACAACTTGGGAGAAAAAACGAATAACCCAAGCTATTTGAATTACAAAATTACCCGAATCAACAAAAGTTTAAAGACTGGTAAATGGTCGGTTGAATTTTCAAATGGTGCAATCTTAGAAGAAAAACAATCCGCAGGAAACTTACAAAGCATTTGGGCTTTGCAATTGGAATGGCTCATTCGCAGACATTTTCAGAAAACTCAAAAAATGGCAGCACAAGGCATAAAATGCCTTTCACTCATCTTCATTGACAAAGTAGCTAACTACATGGGCGAAACGCCAATCATTAAAGACCTTTTCATTTCAACATATAAATTGGTTTATGCTGAAATGAACGAAGGCAAACAGCCGACAGACGAACACATAAACCAAATTCAAGGCTATTATTTTGCTCAAAAAGCAAGCGGAGAATTTGCCGACAATGAAGGAGGACAAAAAGAGCAAAAGAAAATCTATGAACTCATTTTAAAAGGCAAAGAAGAACTTCTAACCATCACAAACCCTGTTCAGTTTATCTTCTCTCACTCGGCATTGGGTGTTGGTTGGGACAATCCGAATGTTTTCAATATCGCTACCCTCAACACCGCTTATTCAGAAATCCGCAAACGTCAGGAAATCGGTAGAGGGTTGAGAATTTGTGTAAATCAAGATGGACACAGAATATATGACAGTCCCAAAACACAGGCAGGCGATGAACTAAACTTGCTTACTGTAATTCCTAACGAAACTTACGAAACTTTTGTAACGCAGTATCAGCAGGAAATAAATGAAGTATATGGAACTAAAGAAGCAGGGGCAAAACTTCGTAACAATCACAAAGGAAAAGACAAAGACATTCGGGAGTTTAAGCGAAACACCCAAACCGAAATAGATAAAGCATTTAAAGCCTTTTGGAAAAAATTAGCTAAAAAAACCGATTACAGCATTTACTTCAATCAGGAATTGCTTGAAAAAAGAGCCATTGAAGCAATCAGTGAAATATCTATTCCTGATTATTTCATTGAAGTTAGTGGTGGTGTAATAACCGCATTGGACGAAAAGAAAGTGCATACGGAGTATTCAGGAAAGGAAACTACTGCAATGAAAGCCGTTTTCAGTCCGTTTGATTATGTAGAAGAATTTAGCGAAGCAACTTGTTTAGATTATAAATCATCAGCTAAAATTTTGTTGGCTTTATCAAATCACTCAGATTTTGTAAAAAATCCGCCCCGTTTCATCAGCGAAGCTATTACTGCGGTTCACCGTGTAGAAATGGAAGAAATGTTAAGGGGGCTTACCTACAATGTTACGGGCGAATATGAAGAAGATTTTGAACAATTGTTTCCACTAATTTTGAAACAGTACAAGGAAGTAAATTACCCAAGAGGAATTAGAGAAACACCAAACAAAGGTGTTTATGATGCTTATGTTTATGACAGTAATGTGGAATATGATTTTGGACTTTATGCAGAGAATGACCCAGAAGTGATTTGCTTCATCAAACTGCCAAGTTGGTATAAAATCCCTATCCCGATTGGTAACCGATACACCGCTTATTACGAACCTGACTTTGGTTTAGTGATGAAACGCAAGAGCCTGAAAACAGGAAGTGAAAGCGAGTATTATTTTGTCATTGAAACCAAAGGAACAAACGACATCAACGATAAAAAGTCGTTGACCGAAAGTGAAGTTTACCGCATTAAATGTGCAATGAAACACTTTGAAGCCTTGGGCGTGGAAGTGCATTACAAAGCACCGGTAAAAGAATACAGCTACTTTAAAACAGAAGCTACCAAAACCATTAATTCAATAATTGAACAAGCATAAAGAAATGGGAAACATTAACGATTATATGCCATTGAGCAACGACTGGAACAAAGAGCGTTTGGAAACTTTGAAAAAATTGTTTCCCGACCTTTTTACCAACGAAGGAAAGTTGAACATCAATGAACTGAAAAAAGTTGTTGACCCCGAAAGCATAAGCGAAACGGAACGCTACGAATTTCGTTGGTTTGGAAAAAGTGCAGCCAAACGCAAAGCATTTTCGCCAAGCAATGCCACATTAGTTTTTGACGAGAAAAGAAGTGTAAACCCAACAGAAACAGATAACCTCATTATAGAAGGTGAAAATTTGGAAGTGCTGAAATTGTTAAGCACTGCATACAGAGAAAAAGTAAAGTGCATTTACATTGACCCACCTTACAACACTGGTAAGGACTTTGTGTATTCCGACAATTATTCACAAGACAAAAAAGCATATTGGGAAGATGCAGGCGTAACCGAAGAAGGATTAAAAATTGACACCAACACCGAAACAGACGGAAGATACCACAGCAACTGGCTGAATATGATGTATAGCCGTTTGCTCATTGCAAGACAACTTTTGCGTGAAGATGGCGTAATTTTTATTTCGATTGATGATAATGAAGTTCACCATTTGAGAAAAATATGTGATGAAATATTTGGGGAAGAAAACTTTATCAGTGACATCATTTGGGAAAAAAGATATGGAAGAAGTAATGATGCAAGATTAATGGCTTCAGTAATTGACCACATTATTTTATATAGAAAATCAGAAGAAGTTCAAATTTTAAGAGAGCCAAGAAGCGAAGAAAATAATGGGATATATTCAAATCCTGATAACGACCCAAGAGGAAATTGGACAAGCGTTTCATTTGCAAGTCAAAGAACTAAAGACCAAAGACCTAATCTTGCTTATAAAATAACCAATCCCTTTACATACGAAGAAGTTGAACACCCTACAAATGCGTGGAAGTTCAGTAAAGAAAAATATGATGAATTAAGTGCCGATAATAGGTTTTATTGGGGAAAGGATGGAACTCAAAAATTCCCAAGAATTAAACGGTTTTTATCTGAATTACCCGAAGATTTGGTTCCAGTAAACCTATGGAAATTTCAAGATGTTGGAACAGGTGACGAAGGAACTAAGGAGGTTAATGAACTTGTTGGAAAAGACATTTTTTCTTACCCTAAGCCATCCCGATTAATAAAGCGGATAATAAATTTAGCACTTGCACATAATTTTGATGAGAGTGAGGAAAACATCATTCTTGATTTCTTCGGAGGTTCTGGCTCAACTGGTCAAGCAGTATTTGAACTAAACAAAGAAGATGACGGAAATAGAAAATTTATTTTAGTTCAGATACCCGAAGCTATTGACAACAAGAGCGAGGCTTTTAGAGCAGGTTACAAAAAAATCAGTGATATAACAATAGAACGAAATAAGCGAGTTGTTGAAAGAATTATTGAAGAAAAGAAAAAGGAGCAACCCGACTTATTTACAAATGGACACAAAGAAGATGCAATAAAAGGTTTGGGCTTTAAGGTTTTCAAACTCGTAAAATCTAACTTCCCAAGAGTAGAGTTTGCTCCCGACCCTGAAAAAACTACCGAAGAAAATATTGAATTGCTGAAAAAATATATCAGAGACAAAGAAGCACAACTCATTACCGCTTTCAACCGTGATGAACTGGTAACGGAAATTTTAATCAAAAACGGCTTTACACTCAATTACACATTAACCAAGCAAGCGGAGTTTAAGAAAAATGAAATCTTCTTTGCCACAGACGGAGAAAAAGAAACTCTGATTTGCTTAGACATTTCCATTGATATGGAAACCGTAGAGTATTTCAAAAAACACAACACTCAAAAATTCATTTGCCTTGAACGTGCCTTAGATACCACCAAAAAATGGAACTTGAAGCATTATTTAGCCGATAAGTTTACCGCATTTTAGTGGCAACGGCACATAACTTATCAATTGCCGGGTTGCAAACCCACCCCCTACAAT
The DNA here is from genome assembly GCA_002212725.1 of Sphingobacteriales bacterium TSM_CSM. Taxonomy (GTDB): domain Bacteria; phylum Bacteroidota; class Bacteroidia; order Chitinophagales; family UBA2359; genus UBA2359. The sequence continues at coordinate 20,491 of MTCR01000072.1, forward strand.
GAACCACCACCCCATACGCATTGCCATTACCGGCCCCGAAAGCACCGGTAAAAGCACCCTGGCTGCTCAACTTGCGCGGCACTACAACGCCCTTTGGGTTCCTGAATATGCCCGAACCCACCTTGAACTGCTAAACCGCCCCTATACCGCAAATGATATACTGCTTATTGCCCGCCGGCAATTGCAGGCCGAAGAAGAAACCGCCGCCGCAACCCCGCTGCTGTTTGCCGATACCGAAATGATTGTGATTAAAATATGGTACGAGCATTTTTACGGACCCTGCCCCAACTGGATTAACCATGCCATTGCCCGCAACAAATACCATCACTACCTTATTACCTGTACCGACCTGCCCTGGATACCCGACCCGCAACGCGAACACCCACACCTGCGCAACCACTTTTTTAACCTCTTTTTGCAACAGGTGCAGCAAACCGGCAAACCCTACACCATTATTAAAGGCAATATGCACCAACGTTTTAACCATGCCGTTGCCATAATTGACCAATTATTGTAACTTAGCGCCCGTATTGCAGCGCAAACCCGCTCTGCAACCATACCCATCTATATTTTCGGCACACATTCTCCATACGCTTATGTTATACAAATTCCACCCTGTTTTGCTATATTTGTGCCTGTGTTTTTATTTTTTACAAATACAATGCAGCGCCAAATCGCCGGTAAGTAATATGAAAAACCCATCGGGAGAGCAAATTTTAAAAAACCTGGCCAAAGGTAAAGACGTATTCATACAGAACGAAACCATTAACGGCGACCTCGATTTTACCGCCCTTGCCACCACTTACCGCGCCGCCGCCACTGCACAGCAGTATGAGGTAACCGGCTCGCTTACCCTGCTCAACTGCACCGTAAAAGGCAAGGTAACCGGCTATTTATTGAGCAAAGAAGGCATAAAAACGGTAGTTTTCAGAAAAAATTTCAGTTGCCCGGGCACCCGGTTTGAGGCAGAGGTAAACCTGCGCGATGCCCAAATTTGGGGTATTGCCGATTTTTCGGGTGCTACTTTCGATAAGCCCGTATCCTTTGAGGGCGCTATTTTTAAAAGCCGCTGCGTGTTTAATAAGGCTACTTTTTACAACGAAGCCCGGTTTCAGACCGCCACTTTTGAGGCTGCTGCCAATTTTATGGATTCGGGTTTTGAGGGTATTTGCGGGTTTCAGAACGCCGTGTTTTTTACCGATGCCGTGTTTAACAACGTAAACTTTTTGCGCTATGCCGATTTTGGCAACCTGAGCGTGCGCGGACATACTTTTTTTAACTACGCCCGGTTTGGCAAACAGGCCGTTTTTGGCGGTTCGCAGTTTTTTGGCCGCGCCGAGTGGATGAGCGCCACCTTTGAAAACCAGGCCGATTTCAGCCAAACGCTGTTCTATGGCAAAACGCGGCTGGTAAAAACCGCTCTGATGGCTGATGTTAATTTTGAAAACGCCACCTTTATATTGGGTAAACCCGATGCCCAGCAAGCATCGGTAACCGATAAATCCAAACTGCTGCTAAACGGCGCAAGAACTGCTTCGGGCAGCCCGCTGCAAATTTCAGATTTTTAACCCCCTTCCTGCAAACAAACATAGGGCAGGGAGGCAATAAAACAAACAAAACAAGCAATCTGCAGACATTTTTTTTCAAATCTCATCTGATTTTCAACATCGGAGTAAATAAAAAATAAACATTCATGAACATACAGCAAACAGCAAAATCGGCGCTGCCGCACCTGCTTGGCATAGCGGTATTATTGGTAATTGTAATGGCGTATTTCAACCCGCTGTTAGATGGCAGGGTACTGCAACAGTCAGACGTAAGCCAGTGGAAAGGCATGTCGAAGGAGGTAATGGATTACCGCGAAAAAACCGGTAAAGAAGCGCTTTGGACCAACACCATGTTTGGCGGAATGCCTGCCTACCAAATTTCTATGTGGACACTGGATAACCTCACCAACCGGGTACGCGGCGCCATGCAAAAACTGCTGCCCGAACCGGCCAACCTCATGCTGTTTGCCATGATAAGTTTTTACCTGCTGCTCAGCGTTTTGGGGGTAAGCCCTTGGCTGGCCGTAGCAGGGGCCATAGCCTTTGGACTAAGCACCTACAACGTGCTTATTGCCGAAGCCGGGCACATAACCAAGTTTTCTGCCATGGCATACATGCCTGCCGTGCTGGCCGGCGTTATACTGCTGTACCGCGGCCGGTATCTTGCCGGGGCTGCCATTGCCGGACTGGCAATGGCCTTTAACATAGGCTCTAACCACTACCAGATTACCTACTACCTGCTGCTGCTCATTGCCCTGTATGTTGTGGCAGAGGCCGTAGCCGCCGTGCGCAACAAAACCTTGCCTCAGTTTGCCGCGGCAACTGCCATTATGGCCGCCGTTTTTGCCCTGGCAGTTGCCTCAGATGCCACCCGCATGTGGACCACCTACGAATACTCTAAAGAAACCATGCGCGGCGGCTCGGCGCTTACCGAAGGCAGCGACGGATTGGACAAAGACTATGCCCTGGCCTGGAGCTATGGTAAAATGGAAACCATGACCCTGCTGGTGCCGCGTTTTTATGGTGGTGCATCGGGGCAAAAAATAAGCAAAGACTCCGAAACCGGGCAACTTTTCAGGCAAAACGGCATTGGCACCGATGAAGCGCCTATGTATTGGGGGGCACAACCCTTTACCGGCGGCCCTGTTTACTTTGGTGCCGTGGTTTGCTTTTTATTTTTGCTGGGCTGTTTCATTGTACCGGGCGCCCTGCGCTGGTGGCTCATTGCCGCCACAGTTTTTTCCATAGCCCTGAGCTGGGGTAAAAATTTTACCCCGCTTACCGATTTGTTTTTTCATTTCTTTCCTATGTACAATAAATTCAGGGTGGTGAGCATGATATTGGTAGTGGCACAACTCACCATGCCATTGCTGGGTTTGCTGGCACTGCAACAGGTTTGGAGCGGCAGCGTTAACCACCGGCAATTAATGCGCGCCCTTAAAATAAGCGTTGGCACATTGGGTATATTGCTGTTGTTTTTTATAATATTTTCCGGTGGCTTGTTTAACTTTACCGGACCCTCCGATGACCGATACCCCGAAGCCCTGCAAACTGCCCTCCAAACCGACCGCCTGGCCATGCTGCGGGCAGATTGCATTCGGTCGCTTATTTTAATACTGGTGGCAGCCGGCGCTGTTTGGGCTTTTGCAAACAAAAAACTGCCCCAACTGGCACTGGCAGGCATAATAGGCGTGCTTATTTTGGGCGATTTATGGACGATAGACCAAAACTACCTGAGCGCCGATGATTATGTGCGCAAGCGCAACGCCGATGATATTTTTACCCCTACCGCCGCCGATAAAATGATTTTGTCTGATAAAGACCCCGATTTCAGGGTGCTGAACCTGACCCGAAACCCCTTTAGCGATGCCATTACCTCTTACCACCACAAATCATTGGGTGGCTACCACGGCGCCAAGCTTAGCCGCTATCAGGATTTAATAGACAACCAAATAAGCAAAAACAACCGTGCCGTGCTAAACATGCTCAATACGCGCTACATAATTAACGAAGATGCCAACAAGCAACCCATAGCACAACTAAACCCCGAAGCACTGGGCAATGCATGGTTAGTGAGCGAGGTAAAACCCGTGCAGGGCGCCCAAGCCGAAATGGACGCGCTTACCAATTTTGACCCCAAAAATACAGCCATTGTAGATGAAAAAGCGTTTCCGGATTACCTGAAAGGGGTAACCATTGCCCGCGATTCTACCGATAAAATTACCCTTGCCGAATACCAGCCCAACTACCTCAAATACAACAGTGCCACTGCCGCCGATAACGCCTTGGCCGTATTCTCCGAAATTTACTACAACGACCACAAGGGCTGGAAGGCTTATATTGACGGCAAAGAAACCCCGCACATACGGGTAAACTACGTATTAAGAGGCCTCAAAATTCCAAAAGGAACGCACTCCATAGAGTTTAAATTTGAACCCCGCTCTTACTACACCGGCAATAAAATAAGCCTTGCTGCTTCGTCTTTATTGTTGCTGCTGGTAGTGGCGGCTATGGCAATGCCATTTGTTGCCGCTAAAAAAGAACAACAACCGGCATAAAGCGGGAGGCAAAAGCCCGTTTGGCGAGGTGCAGGCGGTATAACAGTTGCAATGCAACGCAGCAGCGGCAACCTCAAGCTACAAGAGCATTTAAGCGCCGCAGGCGGGCAATATCAATATCCATAAAAAATCAGCATGTGATGATGCGTGCTTTTGGATAATGTTTGCAGCAATTCTTAATTAACTACCTTCACCGCCACCCTTGCCTTTGGCAGGCAAAACAGGTAAACGCCCTTGGGCAGGTGTACCGGCGGCAGTTGCTGTGTGCCGGCAGGCAACAGCAAAGGCTGCGAAAATACCAACTGCCCGGCAAGCGAGTAGCAATACAGCACATCGGAAAGGGGTTGCGGGGTTTGTATAATTAAGGTTGCAGTGCCATTATGCTGTTGTTGTATGTGCAGTTGCACTGTGGGGGCAGGGGCAATTTGTGGCACAATACCAATGGGCAAATCCAGTTCATCGGCGCCAATATCGGGCAGTCCGGTTCGGGGTTGTCCTTCAAAATCGGTTGCAATGCCCGGAACAGGTATGGCAGTATTTATACAAGGGCTGCCCGGTTGCAGGTGCCAATATTGGGTAAACAGCGGGTTGGCAACAAGGCTAAAGGCGTCGCGGTCGGTTTGTGCCTGCCATTGTGCAAGGGTAAGGTCTTCCCAGGTTATGTTGTCGTCAATAAAAACGGGTTCGGCTTCATTTTTGTAATAAAGGTTATGGCTCCAGTTTACCACACCCGAAACTGCCCCCTCGCGCACGCGCACCATAGGCATAAGGGCATTGGCAGGCTGCACAAAAATATTGTTGAGCACAGATATGTTGTAGTTGGGCGGCGTGGCGGTATAGGAATCGCTCACCCATACATCGCTTGGGGCAAGCACAAGGGCTGCGTACACATCGGAAGTAGCGGCATCAATAATGGTGTTGTGCCATACTTTGGCATCTTTAGCGCCAAACAAGCCAATGCCGGCATGTTGGGCATACATAATATAGTTGTTTTGCACGGTGCCGTTTATATTTTCGTAGTAATCGGGGTTAAAATCGGTATCAAACCATTCGGCATCGGTATAAAAGCCAAGGTAAATGCCGCCTTCGCCGGTGTATTCTATGTTGTTGTTTTCAATAAGGCAGTTGCGGCCGCCGCCTTTTACATAAATGCCGGTGGTGGCAATATGGTGCAGGTAGCAGTTGCGCACGGTCATGTTGGGGGCGTTTACATTGTCAATACCCTCGGCGTTGTAGTCGAGTGCTGCACCCGGCCCCACGCCGGTATAGCTTATATGGCAGTTTTCTATGGTAATGTTGTTGCAGGCGGGCGTTAGTTTAATGCCATCTCGTCCGGTATGGTGAATATGGCAATTGCGCACGGTAATATTGCTTACACCCCGGCGGTTGGCGTAGGGTATGCTGTTATCCCAATCCCAGTTGCTTTCAAATTTAATGCCGTAGTAGTAGCCGCCTACAATTTCAAGGTGTTCCAAAGTGCCGCCGGTGGTTTCGGGGTCGTTATACCACAGGCAACTGGCAACATCTTCGTTATCGGTTACAGCCAGCAGCGAGGCGTATTCGCCCGGATAGCTTCGTATGGTAAGGTTGTTTTTGTCAATTCGTATTTCGTTACTGATGTAAGTACCGTTTCTAAGCTCAATAATATCGCCCGGGTTGGCGGCATCTATGGCGCGGGGCAGTGTGGCAAAGGGCTGGGTAATACTGCCGGTGCCGGTAATGTCGTTGCCAAGAGGTGCTACGTAAAAGGTGGCTGCCTGCAAAATAGTGCAACACAACAGCAAAATGCTGAGCAACATAGCGTTTTTCATAAAATGGGTTGTTTTAGTGGTAAAAAGCAAGTAGCTTTGTGTAATTGGTGTGTTTTTGTGAACCTAAAAGCGCTACAGATGGAAAATACAGTGGTAAAAAAACTCTACTCGTTTGAGGAGTACTGGCAAATGGAACTGCAATCGGAACAAAGACATGAGTTTATTGACGGTCAAATCATTGCTATGCCGGGAGTAACTAAAAAACACAATTTAATCAACGGCAATTTGCTGTTTACCTGCAAACAAGCCCTAAAAGGACTGCCCTATTATGTTTTTATGGAAGCGGTAAAACTTCAGATAGCTTCGCAAAAAGACTATACCTATCCCGATTTGTGCATTGCGCCTATGCAGGGTAATCAACTCAATGATTTGCTTATAGCTAACCCGGTTTTGGTGGCAGAAGTGCTGTCGGAAGGCACCAAATTATACGACAAAGTTGATAAGTTTTTGCGCTACAAAAAGGTATCCACATTGCAGTACTATCTTTTAATAGATACCGATGCCGTATTAGTAGATGTTTACCAAAAACTGCCCGATGGTGAACACTGGGAAAGCAAACCTTACACCCAACTTTCCGATATGCTGGCGCTGCAATTGTCTGAGGTAATGGTGCAAATACCCATTGCAGCCATTTACGAAGGTGTTTTCGGGTAAAACGCATAGTCGGTTTTAGGGGTTATAAATTGCGTTAAAAAAACGGTTGTTATGGAAGAATCTACTTTACGCTTGTTTTTTTTCACTTTAAGCCAAACTGCTGCTTAATATCCTGCATTTTAGAAAAAGCATCATCGGGAAAAACTAAACCAAATTTTTCATTTAACGCCCCAATAGCCCGATTTTTTTTGTCTGACCCTTCGGGATACCCGTTTTCGGTTGTGAGTTGGTGAAAAATTTGTTCCAGATACTCTTCAAAAGGCTGATTAAAGTACATATCGTAAAACCGAAGCGGCGTTTCTGATGCATTCCAAAAAGTGTGGGTAATTAGTCTGGGGCGAAGATGCCACCCACCGGCAGAAATTTCTACTACCTCCTCACCAACAAGTACGCTGGCAGTTCCTTCTGCTACATACATCAGCTCGTCTAATTCTTTGTGGTAGTGCGGCGGCGGACCCATTAACTTAGGCGCTACTGCACACTCTACACTTGAAAACAAACCATTGGTCATGGCGGAGCGCACCCATGTTCTTATTTGCAAACCGTTGTTATGCTCTAAGGGTGGCCGGGCGGGCAACAAAACCGGCTTTAGTGGGTTATCGGGCGTGTTAGCAACCGGCATAAATGGCAAGGTTAACCCCAATGCCGAAAACATACCTGAATAAAGGAGAAAATTTCTGCGTTCCATAACTTGGTGTTTATTTTTTTGTACGCAACAATAACGCCTTTAACTCCTGCAATTCGGTTTGCAGTTGCTCTATGGCGGTTTGTTGTTGTTGTATGGTAGTTTGTTGAGTTTGTATAGTTTTTTCCAATGCTGTTTGTTGATGGTCAATGGCTTTGATGCCCACTGTAAGCAGCCCTATCATGCCCGATGTGCTGTATAGTATATTGTTGCCTTCCTCGGGTTTTTGGTGGTTTTGGGGCACGGTCTGCCGTATGGCATCGGGCAGGCTTTGGGCGGTAAAGCCAATGCGTTTTTGTTGTCGTTCCTGTTTTGCAAAATCGGGTTTATCGGGTTGCAGGGTTTCGTGTTCAAACAGGTAGTTAATAGATTGTATGTTGCGCAGCGCTTGCAGGTATTGGCTGTATTGATTTTCGGCAATCGGTTCAATGAGTTTTTTGCTTCGGGCATCGCTCAATTCCAACACATCTAAACAAAACAGGGAGACATAACCGGTATTGAGGTAATTGCGCAAAAAAGCCGTTTGGCTGTAGCCCTGCAAAACCAACCCAGATGACGGGGCATCCTGAGGAACAAAAGCTAAGGAGGGCGCAAACCCGCCTACCGGAGTTTCTATGGTAAGCACGGCATCGGCATAAGTACCGTCTGTGTTATAGTGTTTAAGCTTGGTTTGCCCCGATACGTGCAGTCGCATATCGGGCGAAAGTGTGCCAATGCCCATTTTTCCGCCGCCGGTGGCAGCAATTACATCGCCATTATGCACATCATTTAAATACACCCTTGAGCCGGTTTGACCGCCGCGTATAAAGGTACTGTAAAACCTGCCGGTGCCGTCGTTTAACCGATAATTGAACGAAGAAGGCACATTAAACGCGGCGTTATAATTGCCCGATATAGGATAAAACTCGGCCGTGGCATCAGCCGAGCCGTTTCCGCGCACAGTAAGTACGCCGGTTTCTAAATAAATGCCGTTGTTAATGCTCACACGTCCGCCGCCATCGGCAAGGTAAATGTTGCCGTTGTGGTTGTCGTTAAGGGTAATAAAACTGCCGGGTTTACCACTGCGAAGGTAAATATGCTCACTAAATCCGTAGTAGAAATGCGAAGTAGTACTAAAATCGGAATTGGCAAAATCGAGCCGTCCTTTGGAGTAAATGGCAGCCGCACCGGTACTGAGCCAGGTTTCGTTGCCCGATGCAAAATTATTGCTGTGCAACCCAAAACCGGTATTGGTAAGGGCATTTACCCCCGTACCCGACGTAGAAAAAGCATTGATACCCAAACCTGTACCGGAACTGGCAGCTACGCCGCTGCCCGAATCGGAACTGCCGCTTACCCCCACGCTGCCATTTACGCCTGAGCCGGTAATGGCGGTATAACCGCCCTCGGCATCTGCCCAAATAACATTGGCTGCACCGGTGGCATACAGGCTGCTTTGCTGTGCAGGCGCTGCCGTACCTATAGAAACCGTGCCTAAATTGTTGTTATACATATCATTGCCCGCCATGCCCCACTGAGTTGGGCAACTGCCGGCTTCGTTGGCATACAGGGCATAGGGCACACTTACCAACTGCTGCGTACCCATATTGAGGTAAGCGGTGCCGCCGGCGGGGTCAAGCTCTGTTTGCAGGAATTTAGGCAACCCGTCTGCCCAGGTAATATCGGCAAAACTGCCCGATAATACCGTACCGCCGCCAATTTGCAGGGTAAACAAACCCTGTGCGGTGGTGGTGGCGGTATGCCGTTCCTGATATTGTATTGCGCCGCCTGCCGTGTTTTGGCGTACCGAAAGCCTTATAGCAACCGTTTGGTTGGTTATTGCCTGCCCCGATGCGTTTCGGGCTACGGCTTGGTAGTTGATTTTTTGCGGGGTTTGGGCATTTAGCAGTTGCAAACAAACCACAAACCCAACCATCAGCCCCATAAAGAGTAATTTATTCATAATAACAACCTCCTTAGTTTTTGTTGATTAATAGTTGTTTAATTTGTTCCAATTCGGCTTCCAAATGGTCTATTTTACCTGCTTTTTGCAGTAAAAGTGCGTTTTGTTGTTGTAGTTGTTCTATTGTATTTTGTTGTTCCTGAACGGCTTTTACCAAGGGCACTACAAAGGCTGCATAACTAAGGCTGTAGTATTGGGTAGAAGGGTCATTGGGTACGGTAACGCCGTTAAACACATAACCTGTTTTTTGAGCGGCGGCAGCTACTTCCTGCGCAATAAAACCCGATTGTATTTCGCGTTCGCGCACTTGAATAATAGCTTTCAGGTTGTTTTCGTATTCTTCGGCTTTATCCCCATAAATAAAAGCGTTTAACTTGTGCATATCGGCAGTATAGGTAATGGGCCGAAGGGCTTTAATAAAAGCTAAACCCACCACGTTTTCCTGTACATTTATTTTAAAACGTCCGTCGCTCCAGTTATTCCAGTTGCTAAAACCACCGCAACTTGTAGTGGTATTACCCAATAAAGCCACATTGCTGTTACCCGGAAAAGAGCCATAACCTACTGCCACCGAATTGGTTAAATTAGCCACATTGCCACCAGAACTAACGCCTACTCCGGTATTATACCAACCGGTGCTATTGCCATACAAAGCATCATCGCCAACAGCCACATTTAGCTGACCGCTGGTGTTGGCAGAAAGCGTGTTATGTCCAATGGCAACATTACCCGCACCATTGGTGTTGGCATAAAGTGCAGATACACCTAATGCAGTATTGCCGGTTCCGGTTATATTGTTGTATAAAGCACGATAACCAATTGCTGTATTTTGCCAGCCTGTTGTATTGTGCAGTAGCGTTTTGCTGCCTACTGCCGTATTTTGTTCACCGGAAAAAAATGCATTTGGCGGAACCCCCAACCCATTGGCATACAATGCACTATCACCTACCGCTACATTATTGCTTCTGTTTACACTGCTTTGCAGGGCGCTTGTACCTACAGCCACATTGCTGTTACCAATGGTATTGCTATACAAAGCATATGTCCCATAAGCCGAGTTATATATACCTGTTGTATTACTATACAAAGACAAACAACCACTTGCCGTATTAGCATACCCTGTTGTATTATTGTGTGCTGCATAATAACCCATACCGGTATTGAAGTTGCCGGTTGAAGTGTTGTATAACGTATAACTTCCCAATGCCGTATTACTACCGCCCGATGTATTAAGACGCAATGCCTCAAATCCTATTGCGGTATTATCTATCCCGGTAATATTGGAATAAAGTGCGTTTTTGCCATTTGCCGTATTTCTTACCCCCGTAGTGTTGCTAAATAAAGTATTAAACCCCAAAGCCGTATTGCTGCTGCCGGTAGTATTAGCAAACAAGGCTTTACTGCCTACTGCCGTATTATGCTCACCATCAAATAAACCCGTTGTACCACCCACATTATTGTTGAACAAAGCGCTGTCGCCCACTGCCACCAAATTGCTGCGGTTTACGCTGTTATACAAGGAAAAAGCACCCAAGGCCACATTACTATAACCGGTAGCGTTGCTTTGCAGGGCGCTGCGCCCTACGGCTGTATTGCCGCTTGCCGTATTGTTATACAAACTATTAGTACCTGCGGCAACATTATTATTGCCTTCGGCATTGTTTATGAGGGCATTTATGCCAAAGGCTTCGTTAAAGGTGCCGGTGGTTATATTGGGCAGCGCATTAGCGCCTAATGCTGTGTTTGTTTCGCTTAAACGCCCTGCCCCTACATTGTTTACCCTAAAATTCAGCGGCTGGGCATCGGTAGTGCCTACAAAATGGGTGGCAGGGTCAATACCGGCGTTGCCCGATAAGCTCCAGCCCGATGCACCGCCTCCTGCCACACTGCCTGCCACCATAGCATAGGGCACACTTACCAACTGTTGCGTACCCATATTGAGGTAAGCGGTGCCGCCGGCGGGGTCAAGCTCTATTTGCAGGAATTTAGGCAAACCATCTGCCCATGTAACGGCGGCAAAACTACCTAATAATACCGTACCGCCGCCAATTTGCAAATTGAGTAAACCCTGTGCGTTGGTAGCGCCGGTATGTAGTTCCTGATATTGCACTGCGCCTGCGGCGGTGTTTTGCCTGATACTGATGCGCAAAGCCACGTTTTGGTTGGGTAAAACCTGCCCCGATGCGTTTCGGGCTACGGCTTGGTAGTTAATCTTGTTGGGCACCTGCGCCCATACCAAACAGGTTGCAAACAATGCCGCAATACTACACAAACACAGAACTGATTTAAGCAGCACACATATTACTTTGCTCATTGAAGAAGTTTTGGGGTGAGTAAGTTGTTTACCATTGGCAAACATACGCCAAAGTCTTGAATTGTGGCAAAGAAAAAAAAAAGCAATTGTAGAACTGCCGCTATGATAATAACCCCTATATTTCGTCTGCAATACCGCCTGTTTATGAAAAAATCGAAACTTATTACCCTTTTACAAACTTTTTCGGACAAGGAAATGAAGCGGTTTGTAGAATTTGCGCAATCGCCCTATTTCAACAAAAGTAAAAATCTGAGCCGCTTTTGCGAGTTGCTGGCAAAAATCCACCCCGAATTTAGCGAAGACAGCATAGCAAAAGAGCGCCTCTATACCGAAGTATTTGGCATTGGTAAACCATATCACGATGCCACTATGCGCAATCTTATATCCGATGCCATGTCGCTGGCCGAAAACTTTTTGGTACAGGCCAACCTGGAACTTGCCCCAATGGAAGCCGAGCTATATCTGGCACGGGAGTTGGTAATGCGCGATACGTTCCGGCTTGCCGAAAAAAAATTATCCGATATTGACGCCGCTTTAAATCAACTCAACCACTCGCAGGGGTTTTACTACCAATGGCGCATACTCTACTACCGCCTTACCGATTACCTGTACTACAAACAACAGAAAATTGACCACAGAAACCGCACGTTGCAGCAAAAACTCAATAATATTTTTTGTAATTTCTGGTTAGATATGTTTAACTTGTACAGCGTTATGGTAAACCTCAATAAAACCACCACCGCTCATTCCTTTCAACTTAAAGAAGCAGAGGCGGCCATAAAATTGTTTAACCCCGCCCGCTATGAGCAGCAGCCGCAAATAATTGTAGCCTACTACATGGCCTGCCTTTCTGATGCCAATGCCGGTTGGGACGTGTTTTTAGACCTGCACAATGCCATTAAAAAATACCGGCAGCAATTAGGTACCGATATTGTTATAAGAGCAAACGTGTTTATGGCAAATTACCTTGTTCACAGCAGCCACATCAGCCCCGATGCAAGACAACTGCTGCTCGATTTGTACCTTGATAATGTAACCCTGCACGAGCAGCGCAAAGAAAACATACCGGCCTGGCTGTTTGATGTAATTACCGATACAGGATATTGGGTAAAGGGCGAAGCTTGGGTGCAGCAATTTATTAACCGCTATGAAAGTCATATACTGCCCGATGTGAGGGAAGGCTGGCTCATGTATGCAAAAGCACGCCTTTACTTTTACCGGGCTAATTATACCGAAACTATTGCCCTGCTTGCCGTAAGTACGCCTTTTCATGAACAGTATTATTTTTACACGCGCCCGCTCATGCTGTATGCCTATTTTGCTACCGGCAATTACGATGCCTTTACCACCCTGCTCGATACCTTGAAACATACCCTTTCGCGCCGTAAAAATGAACTGGCGCCGCCAAAATACCAGGCAATTAAAAACTCGCTTGCCATACTTCCTAAAATGTTTAAGCTGAAAAACAACTACACCCCTGCACTTTATGCCGCCCTGCAAACCGAACTGGAAAATCCCGAAGTGCGCATGCATTATAAAACATGGTTGCAACAGCAACTTGCAGCCATGAAACAAACGCTCAAAACGCAACGCCTCCAAAAAACCAGAAAATAGCCAAATTTGGTTTAGTGTGTACAACTAAAGCAGGCAGAGGTTGCTTTATGCGTATAATATTGCCCGCTCTGCAGCTGCTCAGGCATCCGTCTGCCAATCATCAGGAAGTTTGACAAAAGGGTATTATGCGTTTGTTTTTACCTTATTGCAGCCACTCATCGGGCACATGCGCGTTGAGCGAGGCGGCGGCGTTTACAATTTCTTTGGCGGCTTCGGCATAGCGGGTAAGGGTAACTAAGCTGCCTTTTTTAAGTTTGAGTTTACCCCGCATAAGTGCCATAATTGGGGCAATTTCTCGGTCGAGCACCATTTTCCAGTCTTTGCCCTTGCCTGCCAGAATATAATCGGCGGTGGCAAACTCGTGTGGGGTGGCGGCTTTTGCTGCCAGGCATTGCCCGTGCAGCAGGTTGAGCCATACGGCGGGCGCGGTGGTTTCGTCAATTTGCCCGTTGTTACTCATTACCAGCAACAAAGAACCCTCCCATCCGGCAGCAAGGCGGCGGTAGTTTTGGTTGTTGTTAATGCTGTGATGCAGGGCTTCAATCCATTCGGGGGTAAAAACGGTCATGGCAACAAAAGGGGTTGTTTGTTTGGAAGTAAGGTGTAAACCGGCTGCTGTTACAGAGCATCGGGTTCTTTTTGTTTATATACAGGCACGGTAGAGCAGGGTTCGCCATACATGAGTGATTTTACCGCCGGTTTCAGCAGGCGGGTAATTTCAACATAGGCCGATGCCGGTATGGGTTTATCGCCACAGCCTTTAATTACCACGCGTTTATTGCGGTAATCTTCGGGGTTCAGGCGGGTCAGGTTTTGGGCAAACAACAGGGTTTGCAGGGTTTCTTCGGTGCCAAAAGCGTAGTAGGCGGCATAGGGTTGCAGGTTAGAAGCCACCACCATATATGCCCATAGCGGCACTATGGCATCGGCAGAGCAGGTTATGGCCACGTTTTTACCGGTAAACTGCGCCCAGTCGTGTGCTTTTACCATTTCGCGAAACTCTTTTTCGCGCAGAATAAGCCCCCTGAACAAAAATTCTTTGATATCGAAAACGGCTACGGGTGCCGTGGGGTAATAATCTTCCAGGTTAAGGGTAACAATGCCGCTTTGGGCAACTCGGTTAACAATAGTATCAGACATAGGTAGTGAAGGTTACTTTGCATGTAAACAGGTAAATGGCAGCAATAGTTTACAAACCGGTTGTAGTGCAGTATCGGTGTGGTAAAAACAACTTTTTTGCAGGAGGCTGCAATTGATATGGCAAGTTGGTTGCTGCCGGCGTTTGGTTTTGTTACCAGGTTATTTTTTCTTTGTTTAAAAAGGCGGCAATACCCCGTTTACAATCATCGGTAGCACGTGCCGAGGCATTCATACCGGCGGCATATTGCAGGGCATCTTGCAAAGAAAGCCCCTGTACATGAGCAATCATTTGTTTGGTTAGGCGCAGCGAGTCGGCCGAGGCTTCGTTGCAAAGTTTTTGGGCATAGTTAAAAACCGTTTCAGAAATGGTTTCGGCATCGGAAATAAAGTTAATCAATCCCATTTTAAGGGCGGTATCAGCGGTAATCAATTCACCCGAAAGCAGCAGTTCTTTGCTTCGGGTTTCGCCAATTTTGCGCAGCAGAAAAATCATGACTATTGCCGGCAGAAACCCTATTTTTACTTCGGTATAACCAAAACTTGCCTGTGGGGTAGCAAATACCAGATCGCAAATGGTAGCCAGGCCGCAGCCGCCGGCAATGGCCGGACCTTCTACCTGTGCAATAACCACTTTGGGCAGTGTGTATATCATTTGAAAAAGGGCGGCCAATTCGCCCGAGTCGCGCAGGTTGTCTTCATAGGTGTTGTTTTGCAATTGTTGCAGGGCGCTCAAATCGGCACCGGCGCTAAACACCTTGCCTTTGGCATGGAGCACAATCACTTTTACATCCGGGTCATGAGCGGCTTTGTCAAAGGCCTTTTTAAGGTCTGTTACCAATTCGGGGCTAAAGGCATTGCGTTTTTCGGGACGGTTGAGGGTAATGTACGCAATGCGTTGGTTAATGGTGTATTCAATGGTAGTAAAAGACATATCAAGCAGTGGTTTTGTGAAAAAAACAGGCAATATTAGCAATAAAAATGCAAAAACCGGTTCAAAAGTTGGGGGGCAATTTGCATCTTTGCAACTAAACAACAGTGCAATATGGAATTTTTGCAGGAAGATATTATAAAATTAGGGGCAGCCATAGTTGCCGGCGCCATTATAGGCACCGAAAGAGAATACCGCAACAAAACGGCGGGTTTCAGAACCATAACGCTCATTTGTTTTGCCTCCTGTTTATTTACCATACTTTCGCTCAAAATTGGCAGCAGCTCGCCCGACAGGATTGCCGCCAATATTGTTACCGGCATTGGTTTTTTAGGGGCGGGAGCTATTTTTAAGGAAGAAAACCGCATTGGCGGACTTACCACGGCCGCCACCATTTGGGTATCGGCCGCCATAGGCATGTGTCTTGGAAGCGGCAATTTAGTACTGGCAGCTGAAGCTGTGGGCTTAATTATGGTTATACTGGTGTTGCTTAATTATGTGGAAAACGCCATTGACGCCACTACCGAAATGCACACCTATACCATTACCTTTACCCAACCCGATGTGGTGATGCACTTGTGCGAAAACCTGCTGAAACAGCACCGCCTGAAAGTGCTGGAGCGCAAACTGCACCGGAAAGGCGATAATTATGTAGCTACCTGGGTAGCCGTGGGCAGCAAAAACAGGCATCATCAGTTTACACAGGGCATTATAAACCATGAGCAGGTGCTGGAGTTTGATTTTTAACCAATGCCATTGCCCCTGCAGGCTACCTTTGCCGTTTTATAATAAAGGCGTTTTCTGCTTTTTCCATACCTATTTTGGGGTAGTACTCCATGGCAGTTGGCACAGACAGCAGCAGGAGCATGCTCTCTTCGCCGGCCTGTTCTTTGGTAAGGCGCACCAATTCTTTGCCAATTCCCAGGTGCTGATAACTTTTTTTTACGGCAAGGTCAGACAAATAACAGCAGAACGAAAAATCGGCAATTGCTCTTGCCAAGCCAACCAATTCTTCGTTATGCCAGGCCGAAATAACCAAATTGGCATTTTGCACCATTTTTTCCATTCTTTCAAGGTCGTTGGTAGGGCGTAGCAGGCCGGCATCGTTATAAAGTGCGGCAACCTGCGCCGCCTGCAACGGCACATTGGTGCGGTAGGTTATTGGCACAGGAAAGGCAGATTTATTCATGGTTATTTTTTGCTGATGATTTGCTGAACGGTGTAATGCGACATGGCCATAATGCTTATCATGGGGTTTACCCCGCTGCTTGCCGGAAATGCGGAGGCATCGGCCACATACAAACCTTTTACGCCGGTTACCTGCCCTTCGGGTGTAAGCGGGTGCGTTTTAGGGTTTCCGCCCATGCGGCAGGTTCCCATCTGGTGTGCGGTAAAGAGCGAAAATTGACCGGGTTTCCAGCCCCATTCGGGCATTTGGGTAAAAAATTTGAACAGGGCGCTTTCGTTGGTATTGCCGGTAACATGGCGCAATTGGTGGTGTGGAAACACAATTTCTTCGGCACCGGCGGCCAGGTGGATGCGGGCGGCTTTTTCAATACCTGCCAACAGGTGTTTCAGGTCGTAGTGGTGCAGGTTGTAATGGTAAGCCACATTGCCTTTGCGGTTAAGGGTAATATATCCGCCAAATTTATCGCGGGTAAGCACTATAAAGTTGGCTGTTTGCGCCATGCGCAGCATATGTGCTTTGTGTTGCAAGGCGTTTTGCCAGGGCGTGGCCGTAGCCCACAGCCCGGGGTGTACGGGTGGAGTTTCGAGGCGCACACCATAGTTATCGGTAAGGCGTGCGGCGGCATCATTCAGAGCAGACATCATGGTTCCCCACCATGGGTTTACCGGCTGATTATACAGCCCGCTTACCAGCACCGTAGGGTGAAAAAATAAATTTTGCCCCATGGCCGGGTGTTGAATGCCACTTTTGAGCAATAGCGCCGGCGTGTGCAGTGTACCTGCTGCCACTACCACGCAAGGCGCTTTAACCAATACGCGGCATTTGCGCCCCGAAGGGTGTATTTGCAAGGCTTCTACTCCTGCTACGCTGCCTCGTTTTACCAGCACCTTTTGGGCGGCAGTTTGCACCATTATGCGGGCACCGGCCTGGTAGGCACGCTGAATCCAGGTTTTGAGCGTTCCTTTTTTATTGCCCGAATGGCAGCCAAAACCGCAATAGCCGCAACTTTTACACTCATCGGCCGAGCAACCCTCCACATTTCGGGGAATTATTTTGGGTGTATCGCCCAGCAATTCAGAGCCTCGCCACAAGAAGCGGTTTTGCACATTATGGTTCGATTCGCTTTGCGTAACTCCTATTGATTCCATCACCACATCAAAACTTTTGGCATATTGCAGGCCGGTAAGGTGGGGCAGTTGGTGTTCGGCAGCCCATTCCTGCAAAATATAATCGGGTGTTCTTAAAGAGCCGGTCCAGTTAATGGTAGTACCGCCGCCCAAACAACTGCCGGCCAATATGCCCACGCTGCCGTTAGCGGTGGTTAAAGCGCCTTGTTGCTCATAGGTGCGTTGTATCATATCCGCTTCGCGTTGGTTAAAATCGCTTTCGCTCAGGTATTCACCTTTTTCCAGCAAAATTACCTCAAAACCGGCTTCGGCCAGCATACCGGCAGCCAAACCACCGCCCGCACCACTACCTACCACCACCACGTCGCAGGCAATTTCGGTATCGCCGTGGGCGGTAAAGGGTTGTATGGGTTTGGGTGCCTGCACCGGTTGCTGCAGCGGGCCGGGGTAGCCTATGGCCTCCCACGACGGGTTGTTCCCAATATTATACGAAATGCCGTAGTGAAAAAATGTGGTTAACTTGCGCAACACGTTAAAAGCTTTCCGAAGCACAACAAAACGGCTGTTCGACCAGCTTTGCAACGCTTTTTCGCGTTTGTTAAACGGCATTTGCTGTATGCTGTGCAAGCCGCTGCGGCAGGTTAGCCCAAATAACGGGCTTGCCAACAGGGCAAGCAATTGTTTCAGTTCATTTTGTTCGGGCAGGGGCAGCCGGGCTGCCAACTCCAAAATGCGGTCGGGCACTTCCAAATCGGTGGCCTTTAAGCGCCAGAAACCGGTGTTTTGGGGGTTTTCCTCGCTCTCCATGGCCGGAATAAGAGTATTGCAAACAAGGCGCAATGCCTCATACTGTTTGGGTGAGATTTTCAGTTTCGGGGTGTTCATAGTTGTTGCGGCAGTATATGTGAGAAAACCAGAAATTAATTCAAACGGGTAAAAGTATGTTTTCTTTGGCAGAAATGGGGCAATTGCCGGTTATATATTGGGTTCTTTGTCTTATTTGTAGTGTTTTACCTCTGCAGCAGAAATGTAAATGCTGCCACAAAGCTCGTTCTGTGTTGCTTACATACAATTACCCGGTTTAGTTGCATGGTTATTTTAATTTACGCCCGGCTAACCACCTTTACAAGGAAAAGAAGGCATGCCGGAATAAAAAATTTGCTATCTTTCGCCCGCTAATAAACAAATAGGTATTGTTTTAACATTTGCTTGGGGCTTTACCCGAAGCGCCTGCCCGAAATTGGGTAAAACCACCTTTTTGGGTAGCAAAACTATATGATTTTACCGAAAAAACGGCAAAACTGTTATGAAAACCGAAAAAGAAAAGAGCCGGCCCCAACGGGCTGCCCAAGCGACGCAGGTTCGTTTCTGGAATAAGCAAACAACTCCTTTGCTGGTGCTGTTTGCACTTGGATTTTTTTTGTATGCCTACACCTTTTCGTTTCAATACGCCCTGGACGACAAACTGTATATAACCGATAACCAGTTTACCAAAAAAGGCTTTGCAGGCATACCCGATATTTTATCGCAGGAGAGCCTGGTGGGTTTCTGGGGGCAAAAGAAAGACCTGCTGGAAGGCGGCCGTTACCGCCCTTTGGGCATAGTTACCTTTGCCATAGAAATCGGGCTGTGGGGCGAAAAACCGGGCATCAGCCATTTTTTTAATGTTATATTATACTGCCTGGCCGGTTTGTTGCTGTTCCGAATTTTGTTTTTGCTGTTTCCGCCAAAAGAAAACACCCCGTGGTATCTTACGTTGCCTTTTATAACCACTGCCCTTTTTATGGCGCATCCGCTGCATACCGAAGTAGTGGCCAACATAAAAGGGCGCATAGAAATACTGGAGTCGGTAGGGGTATTGCTTACCTTGTATTGTGCGCTTAAATACCTCCAAAAAGAGTCGTATGGCTGGCTGGCGGCAATATTCGGGGCATTTTTTATGGCGCTCATGTCAAAAGAGAGTGCCGTTACTTTTCTGGCAATTATTCCGCTTACCCTGTATTTTTTCACCAAAGCCCCTGTGCGGCAGCACCTGCTTGTTTTGGCGCCTTTGACTGCCGCCACGGTGTTGTTTTTAGCCATACGGCAGGCCGTTGTGGGTTATTTTATCGGAAGTGATAAAGTGGTAATTGACGAACTGCTGAACGACCCTTTTCTGGGCAGCAGCATACCCGATAAGTTTGCCACCATTTTTTATACCATGGGCTTGTATATTAAACTGCTGTTTTTACCCGTTACCCTTACCCACGATTACTACCCCAAGCAAATACCTATTATTGGCTGGAGCAACCCCGGGGCGTTTTTATCGCTGCTGCTGTATGTGGTGCTGGGCCTATATGCCCTTTGGGGATTGGTAAAAAAACAGGTTCCCGCTTATGGCATTTGGGTATATTTGCTCAGTTTTTCGGTGGTGTCCAACCTGGTGTTTCCTATTGGCACATTTATGAATGAGCGTTTTATGTACCTGCCCTCTATTGGGTTTTGTCTTATTGCGGGCTGGTGGCTTACCGAAGTATTACCCAAATACCTGAAACCGGTTAACCTGCAAAAAACACTTACGGCAGTGTTTGGCGTACTGCTGGTATTATACTCGGTAAGAACGCTGGCAAGGCTGCCGGCCTGGTACGACAACGAAACCCTGTTTTTAACCGATGTAAACAACTCGCCCAACAGTACCAAGGTAAATACCTCGGCCGGCGGAACCCTGGTGGAAAAAGCCGCCAAACTGCCCAAAACCAATCCCGACAGAAACCCCATGCTCATTAAAGGTATTGGCTATTTAGACAAGGCGCTGCAAATTTACCCCACCAACTACAACGCCCTGCTGCTGCGCGGAAACGCCCACTACGAACTGAATGCCGACTACGACAAAATGTTTGAATCTTATGTTAAACTGCTGGAAAACAACCCCGACCACCCGCAGGTACTGCAAAACCTGGGCATGATGAGTGAAACCGAAAACGACCCCAAAAATGTAGATAAGCTCATTGGGTTCATAGAGCAAAAAGCGCTGCCGCTTGGCCCTTCCTCTGCCATACCTTACAGCGCATTGGGCAAAATGTACGGTAAAAAGAAAAACGACCTGGACAAGGCTATTTTTTACTTTGAAAAAGCACTTGCCATAGACCCCGCTAATGCTACCGTATTGCAAGATATAACCACCGCCTACGGTATGAAGGGTAAATATGCCGAAGCCGTAGAAATGGGCAAGCGCGCACTGGAAAAAGACCCCAACAATGCCAAAACCAATATGAATATTGGCATCAGCTACCAAAACATGGGCGATACCGCCAACGCCCGCCGCTACCTTGAACGTGCCTTTATGCTCGACCCAAAACTGAAAGGGGGAAATTAGGAAAGGTTCAAAGATTACCAACCAACAAACTAAATGCCCCATTTTTGTAGTGGCAACCTTGCCATGTTGATATAACCTTATTCATTGATTATCAATGCTTTGTGAAATTTAACTGTCAAACTCAACAGCCCCAAGGCAATACACCCCCTCTTTTTTTTAGCCCAATTTTGCTATGGTCAGGACTAAAAAATTGAAAATGTAGCCATAATTCAACACTAAATTGTAACTTTAAGGCTGCATTTTGTTCCATTTTTATTGCCCTGTTTTGAATGCGTGCATTGTTAAGCGATTTGGTAAGCCTCATCTACCCGCAGGTATGTGCTGCGTGTGGGAAAAGACTGCAACAGCAGGAGGATGTATTTTGCCTGGTTTGCGAATATACATTGCCCAAAACCACCTACCATATGGAACCCGATAACCCTGTTGCGCGGCACTTTTGGGGCAGGGTAGCGCTGCAAAACGCCACCGCCTTGTATTTGTTTAACAAAGGCGAGCGGGTACAACACCTCATACACCAGCTTAAATACAAAGGCTGGAAAGAAGTAGGCATAAAAGCAGGCCAAATTTATGGACGACTATTGGCCGAAACGCCCGCATACAGCGACATAAGTTTAATACTGCCTGTGCCGCTGCACCCCGATAAAAAGAAAAAACGCGGCTACAATCAAAGCGACTGTTTTGCCCAAGGTTTATCGGAAACCATGCACATTCCCTGGGCAGACAATATTTTGCTGCGCAACATCTTTACCGAATCGCAAACCAAAAAAAGCCGTTTTGAACGCTGGGAAAACGTAGAATCCATATTTGTGGTAAACAACCCCAATGATATACGCAACAAGCATATTTTGTTGGTTGATGATGTAATTACCACCGGCGCTACCATTGAAGCCTGTGCTTCGGTGTTGCTTAAAACCGAAGGGGTAAAAGTAAGCGTGGCCGGTATGGCGCACGCCACCTGAACCGTTGCTGTATTCATTTTATTCAAATCATAAATGCTGTAAAAACATGAAAAAAATTTTCTACTTCTTGATTTCTGTATTATGCTGTATTAGCAGTGTGCGCCTTATGGCACAGGAACGGGGAGATGTATTGGCCGATTCGCTGTTGGCATCATATTCGTCGGGGCAGGTTGCCAACTTATATATTTCGGCCGGTTTGCCGCCCAGCGTTATTAATGTAGAATACGGAATTGAGGAATACAAAATTACCTACCAAACCATTGATGCCGATGGTTCGCCTACCTTTGCCACCGGATTGCTGGTATTGCCGGTAAACCCCACCTGCCCGCTGCCGTTGGGCGTGTATAACCACGGCACTTTTACCGATTATGCTTCTATGCCCTCTAACCTGGGGCAGGAGCACATGATTGGCGTAAGCTACGCCACCACCGGCTATGTGGGCGTATTGCCCGATTTGGTAGGTTACGGCAGCAGCCCCGGTTTTCCCAACTACCAACATGCGCGCTCTACCGGCACAGCCAATGTTGACATGCTAAGGGCTGCCCGCCTTTTTTGCCAGCAAAAAGGCATTGACCTGAACGGACAAATTTTTATTACCGGCTACTCACAGGGCGGCCACTCGGCCATGGCGGCCCACCGCGAACTGGAACTCTACTATGCCAATGAGTTTACCGTAACAGCCTGCGCACCTCTTTCGGGCGCCTATGATATGTCGGGCACACAAACCAATTTCGTGTTCTCCGATAACCATTATGAAGGCAATATCTATTTGGGTTTCATCATTATGGCTTTTAAAGAAATTTACCCCGATTTGCTGCCCTGGAGTTTTAGCGAGGTGTTTCTGCCGCCTTACGATACCCTTTTATATAACCACCTGAGCGCTTTTAACACCCCGCTGGGTGTGCTGAACAGCATGTTGCCCACCGACCCGCACGACCTCATGCAACCCGATTTGCTGGAAGCTTTTTTTGCCGACCCCAATCACCCCTTCAGGCAGGTGCTGCGCGACAATGATGTGTATGACTGGGCACCTTCGGCACCGGTACAAATGGGCTATTGCGAGGGCGATTCTTCTATCTACTATCAAAATGCTATTTTGGCCCGAAATACGTTTATTGCCAATGGTTCCACCAATGTAGAGGCAGTTAGCCGCGGCGCTGCTTTCGGGCATGGTGAATGTATTTTACCCGCCATTCTGGCAGCCAAAAACTGGTTCGACTCACTGAAGGAAACCTGTGGTCAAACCGGTATAGAACAAAGCATTGCATCGGGCGAAGCAAACCTGCAGGTTTACCCCAACCCTATGGCGGTAAATACCACCTTTATGCTGAACCTGCCCGATAAAGTGATGTCGAAAATTGATATTTACGATATGTCGGGAAGGTTGGTAAAATCGTTTCCGCGGGTAAATGTGCAGCAATATACCATTAATAAAGACGGACTGACACCCGGCATTTACCTGGCACAGGTTACCGCCGATAGAGTTTACCGCGTTAAATTGGTGGTAAATGAGTAAAATTTCCGGTAAACTATTCAGGTACTATTTGTAAATCCGGTCATTTTCTCTTGTTCCTTGTTAATTTGAAGCATTGACCATAAAGAGCAAAAAAAACTTTGCGGAACTTTGCGTTCTTTGCGGTAAAATGGAAGGAATTCAGTGAAGAACATCATGAACAAAGGTACAACCTAAATAAGTACAATTTCCGAAGCATGGCAGAGCAGTTCATGACGCGCTGCCATAAAAGGAAAGCCGGCCACAAATGCGGCCGGCTTTCCTTTTATTTGGCGGTATATACCGTTACTGTAACACCTGCGAAAATTGCCGCGCACCCAAAACCACTTCTTTTCCCAATAACTGTAATTGTTTTTCTATGGACGGGTCTTGCAGGTTGCCGTTTTCGTCAAATACCTGCCATGCGCGGGCAACGGCAACGGTCATGGGCACTGTCCAGCCGCGCAAGGCACGCACTATAAACTCCATGGTGTTAATGGCCTGCAACCCCTGTACGCCGCCGGCAGTGCTTATAAGCCCTACCACTTTGTTGGTAAGGTATTTGGGGGTATGATTGCTGAGCAGTTCCAGCCAGTCAATTGCATTTTTAAAAGCGCCGCTAATGGTGCCGTGGTACAAAGGGCTGCACCAAATAAGGCCGTGCGCATCGGCAACGGCATTGCACATGGCTTGTGCCATAGGAGGAACATTGTTGATGCGCGTATCATACATGGGCAGGTTCATTTCATCAATATCAAACAAGGTTGTTTCGGCGCCAAGTTCGGCTGCTCCGCGCAAGGCATATTGAAGGGCGAATAAACTGTTGGAGTTTTCGGTTAAGGAGCCGCCAATGCCTACTATTTTAATGTTTTCCATTTTTATTTCAGGTAGTTTTGTTTCCTTAATAACAACAGCCGGTCAATTTTGTTTGCGGCACAGGGTTGTGGTAAATGTACCCCGGCAGCCTGCCCAATTCACTGTTGTTCCCAAAACCGGAAAATATTCTTTATTATGGAGATTGTAAACCCATTAAGTCGGGAATAAATTTTTTTGAAAAAAATTAATTTACGATATTGTTGTTTCTGTTTTATGTCTTACATTTGTATAAAAGTTGCCCTTTCCGGCTTATTTGTAAGATACATAATGAGGTAGTGTGCCGGTTACATGTGCAAGTTAGCGGGTTTTTAAATAGTCAAAATGAGCGCTCATGCCGTAAAACGGCTCAATTTTTGCGCATTATTTAAACAAAACCTGTTTTACGGCGTCAAAAAAAAAGCACAATACTTCAATCTTATGAAAATCACCACTTCTTTGTTTTTTATGCTGTTTTTGCTGGCAGCAAACTGTTCAAACGCTTTTTCACAAAATTTAATGAAACAAGCCAATGAGTATTTTGAACGTTATGAATACACCAATGCCATTGACCTATACCAGCAAATTTTAAAAAAAGACAAAAACAATGCAGAGGCGCTTGAAAAAATTGCCGAGTGTTACCGCCTTACCAGCAACTACCACAAAGCAGAAAGCGCTTACAAAAAAGCTGCAAAATACAATCCGGACCAGCCAATTTTGCAGTTCAGATACGGACAGGCATTAATGGCAAACAGAAAGTATGAAGAAGCTATTGCCGTTTTTGAAAAGTATTCCGAATTGGTTCCTTACGATTCGAGAGGATGGCAGTTTACCCAATCCTGTAAAAGCATTAAAAAATTACAACTCGATTCGGGACAGTATAACATTACCTCACTTCCAATTAATTCAAAAGGGTCTGATTTTTCGCCCTCCTTTTTTAATGATGGGCTGGTATTTGCCTCCGGCCGGAATTTGTCTGCTTTTGAACAAAAAGACGGATGGACAGGCGAGGCATTTCTTGACCTGTACTATACCGAACCGCAGGCAGAAGGCTGGACAGAACCCGTTGTGCTTCCCGGAAAAACCAATACGCCTGCACATGAAGGCCCGGCCACTTTTAACAAGTTCGGAACCCTGATGTATTTTACCCGGAGTGCAACCAAAGGCGAGTCAAAAAAATCGGGTACGGTAAACCTTAAATTGTATCAGGCAAAATGGGTGAACGGAAAATGGACCGATGTTGATGAACTGCCGTTTAACAGCAATGATTACTCTGTTGGGCAGCCGGCGTTGTCGCCCGAGGGTAAAACCCTGTACTTTACCTCCGATATGCCCAATGGCTACGGCGGAAAAGACCTGTATAAAAGCGAATACATAAACGGGAAATGGACCGCACCCCAAAACCTGGGACGCAGTATTAATACCGAAGGTGACGAAATGTTTCCTACTGTACAAAGCGATGGTACACTTTATTTTTCTTCCGATGGCTTGGGAGGAGTTGGCGGGCTTGATATTTTTGTAGCTGTTAATAAAAACGGCGCATGGATTGTAGATAATGCCGGATACCCCATTAACAGTTCTATGGATGATTTCGGGCTTATACTGCAACCCGATAAGCAAAAGGGGTATTTCTCTTCTAACCGCCCCGGAAGCCGGAAAGACGACATTTATCAGGTAGCCATTCATACCAAAAAAGCCGAGCAAATTTTATCTAACCAATCAAACCCCCAACCGGTTGCCCCGCAACCCGCAGTGGAAAACGGCAGCATGAAAGTAAACCTCAACCAACCGGCTTTACCTTCGGGCAAAGACAATGTGTACATAGAAACCCCCCCCCCTGATTTGCCCGACCCGGCAAACAATCTGCAAGCAAATATACCAAAATGGAAGCCGCCTGTTACAACCAAACCCGACACCGCAGCTTTGCAGAATGCCTCTTATATTCTTATAGGCCATGTTGTTGATTATGCTACTAACCGCCCGCTTAACGGAATACGAGTGGAATTAAAAAACTTAATAAACAACACTATTTACCGGGCAAATGCCGATACACAGGGCGCATTTCAGTTTAACCTGGAACCGGAAAAACACTATGAGGTTTACATTATTAATGATGAGGGACAGCCCCAAGAAAATAAAATCATAGACACCGGCAACAAGGAAAGTGGTGAGTATTTACAGGTATTGCTAACGCCTAAATCAAAAATACTGCCGGATAATCAGAAAAATCCGGCCGACACTTCCGGTATTTATGGAAATGAGGAAACACCGCCCACCACCACCTATATAAAAAAAGAGGTTTCTCCTTATTCTTTTAAAGTGCAATTTGGCTCTTTTAAAAAAGAACCCAACAAGCATACGGGTTTTACCATAAACATGCCTCCTGACTCAACAACAGAACCCAGCCCCACCGGTTTAACCCGCTATGTAAGCCGCAGCTTTGACAGCCTGGAAGAGGCTGAACAATACCGGGCCGAGCTAATCAGCAAGGGCTATACAAAAGAATCTTTTATTGTTTTGTACATTAATGGCATTCGCCATGAGGGAGATGCCATGAAGTATCTTTCAGAACACTAAAAGCAAGTTAAAATTAATGGAGGCAGCCTTACCGGAAGGTAAGGCTGCCTCGTTGTTTATGTAGCTATTTAGGTACCATCTGCAAATTCCGGCATTTTTTCTTGTTCTTTACTGATTTGAAGTATTGACCAAAGAGCAAAAATAAACTTTGCCGAACTTTGCGCAAAACTTTGCGTTCTTTGCGGTAAAGTGAAAGGAATTCAGTTAAGAACATCACCAACAAAGGTACAACCTGAATAAGTACTTGTTTATTAACACAAGGAGGTTGCCGCCGGGTTAATTTGCAGCATACAAATAGGCAAAAACAGTTTGCATAAATTCTTCAATGGAAGTAGGGGTAGTGCTGTTGTTGTTGCGCACGGCTTGTTCCAGTACA
>MTCR01000070.1 GCA_002212725.1 Sphingobacteriales bacterium TSM_CSM
AAAAAGAAGCCGCGCAACTCTTAATTGAGCAGGAACGTCAGCAAAAAGAAGCCGCGCAACTCTTAATTGAGCAGGAACGTCAGCAAAAAGAAGCCGCACAACTCTTAATTGAACAGGAACGTCAGCAAAAAGAAGCCGCGCAACTTAAAGAGCAGTTGGCAGAAGAAAAAATTGCAACCGCAAGTAAAGAAATTGAACAGTTAAAACAAAAAATACTGCAATTGCTTAACCCACAAGAATAACAGAATATTTTTATGCAACAGACACTCTAACTGCCTGAAACGCATCCGGTTAATAAACAACCGGGCTTTTCGGAACTAAACGTAACAACTATCATCTCTCATCTTATCTGAATGATTAACTTTGGAATAGTTGGCTTGGGCAACATAGGTCTGCGGCACGCCCGCCATATAGCACATAATGCCGGTGCCAAATTAACCGCAGTATGCGATATAAACCCCGATACAAAAGCTGCCATTCTAAACATTTGCCCCGACGCAGTTTTTTACAACGATTTCCGGCATTTGTTGCAACACCCGGGTTTAGAGGTGGTAAACATTTGTACGCCCAACTATCTGCACGCCCCAATGACATCTGAAGCTCTGCTGACAGGCTGCCATGTTGTTTGCGAAAAACCCATGGCTATGTCGGTGGCGGAGTGCAACCTTATGATAGATACAGCAAGATTTACCGGCAAACACCTTTTTGTGGTAAAACAAAACCGTTACAACCCACCCGTAGTGGTGGTAAAAAAACTGCTAACAGAAGGTTTGTTGGGCAATATTCTGCAAATTTCGGTTACCTGTTTTTGGAACCGAAATGAGGATTATTACCGCCTTTCCTCTTGGCGCGGCAGTAAATCCAAAGACGGAGGCTGCCTCTTTACCCAATGCAGCCACTTTATTGACATTCTTTACTACCTTGCCGGCCCGGTTACCTGCATGAGCGGCTTAATACAAAACGCCACCCACCGCGGACTTACTGAGTTTGAAGACTCGGGGGCTTTTTTGCTTAAAACCCAAACCGGCGCTTTGGTGAGTTTTAATTTCAGCACTTCGGCTTATCAAAAAAATATGGAAGGAAGCATTACCCTCCTTTGTGAAAAAGGCGCTATTAAAATTGGCGGTCAATACCTCAACACCATTGAATACCAATGTGTGGAGGGTTTTGAAATTCCGCCTCTGCCAGCCGGCAATGATGCCAACGACTACGGCTCCTACAAAGGATCCATGTCTAACCACGATAAAGTAATTCAAAACGTGGTAGACACCTTGCATGGTAAAGACCAAATTGCCACCAACGGGCAGGAAGGCCGCGAAATAGTGCGCATTATTGAAAACATGTATGCCTGTGTAAGCAGATAAATCATAGAAACGTGTCTGATTGTAATGATACAATTAATTGCTGACTTGTTGCGCTATAGTTAATGCTCCTTTGACAGCCAGAACTAAGTGCATAAAGTTCAGGCATATAGGTAAATAACGTTGCTGCGCGATTTGCAGCAGTGCCCAATGTTGTGGTAACCGGCACAGAAAAAATATACAAGCTGCCGGGGTTAAGATTGCTTGCAGCGTATCAGAAATTTTACGTAAATTTCATAGTTTTCCGAAAAAACATTAACCCATGAAAAAGTTAGCTGCTATATTCCTGATATTGGTTCTTTTTACCTCTTCCTGTATTTTCAGAGATGACATGCAGGCGCTTACACACAACAATTGGCGCCTGAAATCTTGGACAATATCGCCCGCCGCTACGGGTGTAACCGATTTGTATGCCCAGTTGCCAGATTGTAAAAAAGATGATTTACTTAACTTTGAGTATGAGTCGGTGTTAATTACCGATGAAGGGGAAACCAAATGCAACAGTGCCGACCCGCAAACGGTAAACAGTTACTGGCACATGAATGACGATAATACCGAGTTGACCTTTTACGACGATACTACCAGTACCACTTATGAGGTTAAAAATATTAGCCGAAAAAATTTGGAACTTGAAACATCCTTTGCAGATGAAGCCACCGGCATCACCTACACCTGGAAAAAATCTTACAAATCATTGTAATACGGCACTTTTGCCATAAACTTTAACCACTTTTACAGTTATGCTAAAATGGCTTTTACTTGCACTGTTTACCGCCTTACTGTTTTTTGGCGCCTGCCAGACCGAAAAAACCAATACCGAAATGCTCACCGGCAATACTTGGCGCATCATTGCCTGGACGGTTTCGCCCCCAATTATGGGCATTACCGATTGGTATGCCAACTCTGAGCCATGCGAAACAGATAACCTTTATTCTTTTGCCACCAACGGAACGGCTACAGTTGATGAAGGCCCTACCAAATGCAATGCTTCCGACCCGCAAACAAACACCGGAAACTGGGCGTTTAATACCGCCGAAACCCAACTAACCATTATATCGGAAGGTGTAACACAAGTTTGGGAAATAGAAGAATTAACCAGCAGCCTCATGAAAATACGCTATACACTGGAAGATAATGCAACCGGAGGAAGCCATCTTAATAATATAACTTTTAAAGCGCAATAACAAAGGTAAATCAGCGCATTTGCTCCATTTTTTTGGTCATCATATACATTACCAAAATCACCTTTTCAATGCGCCGGCGGCGGTTAACGGTAAAAACAGACACCTGCTCTTCGTATTTGAGTTGTGCCTGTTCAAGGGTAAATTTGCCATCTTGTAAAAATGCTCCTTCCTTCATAACATCGCGAATATCGGGATCCAGTAGTTTTTGAACAAATTTGGGGTCGTTGGCGATAATGTAAAACATGCGGTCAAACTCGCTGTCGTTCAGCGTAATATCGTTTTTGCCCCATAGTTTTTTGAGCATTGTCCAGAGTGTTTCGCTGGTAATGGTCATAGTTTTGCCGTAGTGCAGGGCATCAATAATAATTCGGGTACGCGGAAAGGTAACACCGCCAATGAGTACATCATCTGTAATTATGTTGATGTGCCGTCCAAGAAAAACGCCCGACAGAGAAGGATAGCGGCTTTCAAAACTAAACCATTTGCGGGGAGGCACCTTCAGGGTTAGTTTCATTTCGGCGTTTAAAATGGCAAACTGCTCAATAATTTGGTCGTACAGCAACTGTACGCCTTCGGTAACCATGTACAGCACCACCAGAAACAGCAAAATAAAGATAAGAATATACCACGGCGAAGATACCAAGACCAAACCTGCGCCAAAAAAAATAACTACCGTTGCCGCTATGATGTATTCTGAACGAATGGTTGCAGTGTTGTTTAAATAATAAAAAAGGTAACCTTGTTACAATTGTACAAGTTATTCGTCTGTGCGCTTTAAGCCGTATTTTTCAATTTTGTTGTAGAGGTGGCTGCGTTGAATGTCTATTTCTTCGGCGGTTTTTGAAATATTCCAGTTATGTTTTTGCAGTTTGTACTCAATAAAGAGTTTTTCGGCATGGTCTCTGAAATCCTGCAGGGTTTGATACCGGTCGAACAGGGAGTTGCTGAGCATGGTTGCCGAACTGCCCGAAGGGTTGACAAAGATATTGACATCGGCAAGGGTAATTTTAGTATCGCACAAAATTAGCAAGCGCTCAATAACATTTCTAAGTTCGCGCACATTACCTGTCCAATGTACTTTTTGGAGTTCTGCCAGCGCTTCTTCGGTAATGGGTTTGGGCTTTGAATTGGTTTCGGCGCTAAAATCATCAATAAATTGTCTGGCCAGCAGGGGTATGTCTTCGGGGCGTTCATTAAGCGATGGCACATGAATGGGAATAACATTGAGCCGGTGATAGAGGTCTATTCTAAAGCGGTTTTCGCGCACTTCGGCCTGCAGGTCTTTATTGGTTGCTGCCAATACGCGCACATTAACGTTAATATCTTTTTCGCCGCCAACCCGGGTTATTTTACTTTCCTGCAGGGCGCGCAGTACTTTTGCCTGTGCAGAAAGACTCATATCGCCAATTTCATCCAGGAAAAGGGTGCCGCCGCTGGCCTGTTCAAATTTTCCGATGCGTTGCTTTATGGCAGAGGTGAATGCACCCTTTTCATGCCCGAACAATTCGCTTTCAATCAGTTCAGACGGAATGGCTGCACAGTTAACCTCTACAAAAGGGCCATTGCATCTGAGGCTTTTTTCGTGAATCCAGCGTGCTACCATTTCTTTGCCGGTTCCGTTGTCGCCGGTAATTAAAATACGTGCTTCGGTTGGGGCAACGCGGTCAATAATTTCTTTAATTTTTACAATGCCGGAAGAGTTGCCCACAATTTCGCGGGCTTTGGTTACTTTGCGGCGCAGTTCGCGGGTTTCGGATATAAGCGTAGATTTATCGAGGGCGTTGCGCACGGTAATGAGCAGCCGGTTTAAATCCAGTGGTTTAGCTATAAAATCGAAAGCGCCTTTTTTTACTGCTTCAACAGCCGTTTCCATAGTTCCGTGCCCCGATATGATGATGACCGGTAAATCGGGCTTTAGTTTCATTGCCTGTTCCAACACCTCCATGCCGTCCATTTTGGGCATTTTTATATCGCAAAAAACCAGATCGTAGTCTTGCGTTTTTATTTTTACTATGCCCTGCAGCCCATCGGGGGCCTCATCTACCTTGTAGCCCTCGTAAAGCAGGATTTCTTCCAGCGATTTCCTGATATGAACTTCGTCGTCAATTATTAATATTTTTGCCATTTTACCTTTGTTATGGTGTCGGGGTATTTCAAAGTGTTTATACGGTTGTTGCGCGCACTGTAATTGGCGGGCAAACGGTATTCAAGTTATCGGGGTGCAATTTTACAATTTTTTCTTTTCAGTATTCAGTATGCGCAGTACATTCTTTACTTAAACGTTGTTTTTTTGCAACTGCCGCAATTGCCGTTGAAACAATGAAACACAATTTGGCTTTGGGCAAACAGTGTTTTTTATAAAAAACAACTCCATGCAGTTGCCTTACTTGTTTAAAGGGGTTTCTTTTACCACTTCACCCATTTTGTATAGTATGGTTTTAGTTGGTTTACCTGCATCATTGTAATACCGCCATTCTTCATTTTTTTGTCCCTTAACATAGCGCCCTTCTTCTTTGGTATTGCCGTTTTCGTAGTAAGCTTTAAAGAGTCCGTTCATTTCATTGTTGAGGTATTCAGTTTCGGTGCGCAGGGTTTTACCTTTGTAAAACGATTGAATTTTGCCGTTTATGTTGCCGTTTACATAGTTATACTCAGTTAGCAATTCACCGGTGTCGTAGTACCATATAGCCTTGCCGTTTTTTAAGCCATTTTTATAGGTACTCTGTTCTTGTATTTTGCCGTTGCTGTGGTATTTAAGATAGGCTCCGTGAAGTTGCCCGTTTTGGTAGTTTTCAAATGTTTCTACTTTTCCGTGTTTATAAAGGCGGTGTGCGCCGTTGAGTTTGCCGTTGGCATAATTGCTTTCTTCTTCAAGTTGCATGTTTTTTTCAAATGAAAGGTATAAACCGTTCAGTTTACCGTTATTCCAGTTTGAAAGTGTATGTATAAGACTGTCGGGTTGGTAAAGGGTAACCCATTGCCCGTGGCGTACTCCGTTCAGATATTGCCCTGCTTCGGCAATTTGCTTATTATAGTCTTTAATAACCACGTTCTGTAATCCGGGCTGCCCGGGCAGGTCGGTTATCAGTGTATCGGGTCCGGCGGCAGTTTTAATTGCCGGCATGTTTTGCGCACGTACTGTTGCCGCAAACAAAATGCAGGCTGCAAAAATTAACAACAAACGATACATAAGTGACAGTGATTATTGGTAAAGTGTATAAGATTGTTGCACAGTAAAGGTTTCAGAAGTTCCTGAATGCTGCCCGATTTTGCCTTACTTCTTTATTGCTCCCGTGTTTGCCTGCCAAAAATAATAAAATTTAAAAAGCTACAAGCCTGTAAGCCGGATTCTGTCGCCTTTCTTTGCAGAAAAACGTTCTATCATTTATCTGGTTCTGCCATTACTGACAGAATCTAACGACCCACCCCCCGGCATTAAGCGAGCAACTTTTATTTTTTGACATTTGTCAAAAAAAAGCCGGTATATTTGGTCTTTCAACCCACAAGGTTTGTCCTTTTTATGCGTTACCGCATAAAACTGCAGGGTCTGCCTGCATTTTCACCCCTTCCCGTAAACTGTACAGGTTTGGTAATTCTCTGTGACACTTTCTGTACCATAGGAGTTGCCCCTTATGGCCCCACCTGTTAGGTGGTGTGGCGCTCTGTGTTGCCCGGACTTTCCTCCTGCGGTTGATAACCGCAGGCGATAGAACGGCTTGTAGCCAATACAATAACTCTTACAATTTATTAACAGTTCAACGCTATGCAAAAATCCTCCCATTGAATATAAAAAACAAGGCAGATAAAGAGGTGCTGTGTTTTGCTTACCAGTCGCTCAGTTCGTCGTGCAGGGCGTTGTAGGCACTCAGCAATTCGGCATAAGAGTGGTTATCGTCTAATTTGCGGGCTATTTCCATGCCGCTTTTGTAGGTAAGCAGGGCTTCGTTAAACTGTTTTAGTTTTTCGTGCAGTTTACCCAAATGGTAGTAAGTACCCACATAATTGGGCGAGGTTTGGGTAAGTTGGGTAAATATGGCTAATGCTTTGGGGTCATCAGATAATTTAAGGTATTCCAATGCCACGGCATAATGTAAAAAAGGGTCGTTTGGGGTTTCCTCTAAAAACTGCTGTAATTTTTCAAGGCGGCTGTTGCTCATGGTAAAAAATAAAATGGGGTTTATGGTCAGAAATTGATTTGCGGCGGCTTATGCCAAATGTTTATTGTGTGATTGGCATTTGTTTGAATTGGGCAGTTTTCAATATAACCCTGTTTGCGTTTCCGGGTGCAGGCGGTTGTTAATATTCCGATATTGACAAATTAAACCCCAAAAAGGTTTACCGCTGCATTTTATCTCGTGTAACAACACCTACCAGCCATCGGAAAAATGCGGGCGAAAGGCGTTTCAGTTGAAACAATAAGCGCGATTGAAACGGAAAAAGAAGATAGAACCGTTTTTGTCCGCAGGCGTTGAGCAATTGTTTGGCCATGGCTGCTGCATCAACATTGGAACCTTGTACCATTTTTTGCCCCTGTTTTACCATTTCGGGATTGCCGCGGCTGTGTTGCATAATATTGGTTCTGAAAAAAGTGGTCATACTTACCGAAACATGCACACCAAACGGTTTTAGTTCGGTAAACAACGACTCTGAGAGCGAAATAACCGCCGCTTTGGTAACATTGTAGCCGGCCATGTTGGGCGGATTAACAAACCCTGCCGCACTGGCTATATTGAGTATATAGCCCGATTGTTGCTTTTTCATGGTTGGCACAAAAAAATGACAGCCATAAACAACCCCCATTTGGTTAATGCCCACAATCCACTGCCAATCCGGAACCGGCGCAGTTTCCATTTTACCCACATACCCCGATATGCCTGCATTGTTTACCAGCAAATCTATACCGCCTGCTTGTTGCAAAAAATCTTCGGCTACCTGAGCATACTGTGCCGGGTCTGCCACATCAAGTTCATATACAAAGGCTTTTCCGCCGTGGTTTTCTACCCGTTGGGCAATTTCTTCAAGCCCTTTCCGGTCTATATCGCACATGCCAATATGCCAGCGGTCTAAGGCCAATTGCTCGCACAAGGCCCTGCCCAGGCCCGATGCAGCGCCGGTAATAAAGGCGCGTTTGTGCGGGTAAAGAGCACTTAAACGGTACATGTACTTAATGGTTTAAGGTTAAAATTGTGCGGTTTACCGGTTGGTATTGTGGTTGCCGGTATCGTTATCATCTTGCTGTTGTTGGGTATTATTATTTTCGGGTTGTTTGGCAGGTTCTTCGGGTGTGGGTTCTTCCTGCTCTTCTTCCTCTTGCTGTTGGGGCACAATCGTGTTGAGCACCTTCGCAATCTGGGTTAAATCGGGTTGTTGTTGTTGTTGTGCGGCATCTTTTTTAGGGTCAAAAACCAGTATGCTTTTTACCGTTTCGTTTACGGGCGGTATATCTTCTTCGGTTAGGTTTATTAAAATTTCTTCGGTTAGCGGGGCAATACTTACAATGCGGTTGGCCTGCCGTTCAATACATTGTTCAAACAGGTTGCGCGCTGCGCGGGCGTTGCCAAAGTTTTTGGGGCGGTTTTCGCAAACTTTTTCAAAAATAAACAGCAGTTTTTCTTCGGCTTCTTCGGTAAGTTTAAAATCGGCTTTAGCAGCAAACTGTTTAAAAATGGCAACTAATTCTTCGGGCGAGTAGTGGTTAAAAAAGAAATAGCGGTTAAACCTTGATTGCAAGCCGGGGTTGGATTTAATGAAGGTTTCCATTTCATCGGGGTAACCGGCCACAATAACCACTAATTGTTTTCGGTAGTCTTCCATGCGTTTAAGCAGGGTTTCTATGGCTTCTGCGCCAAAATCGCGTTTATCTTCCCCGTCGCGGCTAAGGGCATAGGCTTCATCAATAAATAAAACCCCGTCTAAGGCGGCTTTTACCACTTCATCAACTTTAAGGGCAGTTTGTCCAATATAACCGGCTACCAGCCCGGCGCGGTCGGTTTCTACCAGATGACCGCGTTTTAAAATGCCCAAATGCTTGTAAATGCGGCCTACCAGGCGGGCAATGGTGGTTTTGCCGGTACCGGGCGGGCCCATAAACACCGAGTGCAGGGCGCGGTCTTGGGTAGCCAATCCTTTCTCTTCGCGCACTTTCTGCACCTTCAGAAAGTTAATAAGGGTTTTTATTTCTTCTTTAATATTTTTCAGTCCTATAAGTTCATTCAGTTCTTTAATGACGTCGTCAAATGATTCGTTGTTATTCACTTCGGTTTGTTTTACATTGGGCACTGCTTTTTTGGGCTTATGGGTTAGTTCCCACACTTTTTTCAGCATGTCTTCTTCTTCGGGTGTAACTTTTCCATCGGCTTTTAAAATCAGCGATGCAAACCGGTGCAGTTGCGACGATACCGCCGATAACAACTCATGGTCTAATTTTGACAGAATAACGGGTAAAACCAGTTCGTCGGGGAATTCGCTTTTTACCTCGTAGATTTTGAAGGTTTGCAGCCGTTCAATATTTTGCTGAAATTTGGGGTTTTGTATCATTTCATTTATACGCCCCAATTTAATGCTTTCTGCCATATCTGAGTTGTTAACAAGGCGGTCAAAGAGATATGCCAGGGCAAACTGTTCGCGGCGGGTAACTACGCGGTCAATACTGCTGCACATTTTAAATACCTTTATGGCATCTAAGGCAAAAAGTTCTCGTGCGCTGGGGTCGTTTACCACAATATCGGTGGTATTGGTCATTTTTTGCACGGTTTGCTTAAATACCTTATCGGCATCTAATTGCTGGCAGGTATCAAAGTAAATATCGGCTTCGTGTTTAAGGAGGTTAAGAAAATCGTCATCAATCAGGTCTTGTTCCATAGCGTTTGAACTGGTAACTTCAATTTCGATTCCGGCATTGTTATTGCCGTTGTTTTGGCGGTTTGGGTTGCCGTATTTGGTAATGTTCATGTCTTGTTTATGGTCGTAATCGAGCAGGGCAAGAAAGAGTTGGGCTACTTTATGCCGCAAAGCATCGGGCATATCGGGCAGTGGCAATTTCAGGTTTCCCTGTTCATCAAAGAGTTTATCTAAATCGGCAAATGGTAAAAAACCTTTTCCGAAATGCACATTTGATGTGGTAACCAAAAAACCATGGTTAGCGCTGCCTGTATTTTTGTCGTACAGCAGCACAATGTCTTCGCCTGCCAGATTGAGTGACGGAAACTGTGCCGAAAGGCGCAAAATAGCCAGCGCAGGCACCCGGTTTGAAGCATATAAATTGCCCGATAAATCTTCGGCCAAAAAAATGTCGCTTACTATTTTTTCAATTTTATTGAACGGAATTTTACTCATATAAAAGTAAGGCTTTAATCTTTTGTTCAGATTACAGGAATGTTTGAACCACCGGCTCAAAACCGCCGCCAAATTAATAAAAATACGGCATACTAAGGCAAGTTGGCGCTAAATGAACCCGAAAGGCAAAAAAAATAGCATTAGCGCATGTAAATGCCCTAATGCTACCTTTGGTAAAAAGCAAGCAACAAAAAACGGCTGCTACCAGAAAGCGTGTTTCATTTCGGCGTTCATCATGGGGTCGTTTTCGTCATTTTGTTTTAGAACAATGTCAAAACGGCCTTCTTTTCCCTCTGTGGCGCCTTTAAAAGGTGCATACCGGATGGTGGGATACCCGTTGTACCTTTCGGGTTGATTGGCATACTCAATGCGCGATTTGAACGAGTGCGGGTCCACATCGGCCGGATTGGCATCTATAAGAAATTTTCTTGCCCCCCTCCACTCTCTGCCACCGGGTTGGTAAGCATAGTAAAAAAAGTTGGTTTTAATGCCGTATTCCCTGCTAAAACCAATATGGGTGCTAAGTTGGGCTGTTTGCCCCACATCAAGATATACCCAACCTTCGGTTATCCAACGGTCGGTTTCGGCTGCCGAAATTTCAACATCGGTAGCATCCGGAACATAATTGTAGGCTATTGCCAGCCACACCGGCGCATCAGATAAATTGGTGCAATACAATTGCGCTTTCAGGTTAGTGGCAGAAAATAAACCTAAAAACAAAACAAGAGCAATAATGGTACGCATAAGTTAGCAATATTTTAAGGTTTACAAGTAAATTGCAAAGGGGTTTGCTTGCTTATACGCAAAGAGAATGCCATGAGATGCAAAAGATGCCCAAAGGCAGCACAATCGGAAAATAGAAAAACATAATTTTTTGCCGCTAAACAAACATATTGATATATCTGCATTCTCAAATCATTCATTATAAGGCTTTTGAAAATTTGCATTTTGTAAAATTAAAAAGCTTAGTGTTCCGAAAACCTTGACAACCTTGAACATGATATAATAAGGAAGCATTTTAAATTCTTGCTGCTCAATACCGAAAAATATTGCACCTGCATACTGCCTGTTTTGTTTACTAATTGCTGCAACTTTTTTGCAGCAAATTGGTTGTGTTAAATAAGTTGCTGCTGCAATTACCAAAACACCCGATAAATTGCTATATTTACCCCATAATTAAAGCCAAAACATTTTTACCATGAATACACTTGCCACAGATTTACAGGTATCACCCGTTTCGGGCACCCTGTTTCCGGAATCTGGCATTGCTGCTACCATTGCAGAGCAACGACGTTTTTTTGCCACCAATGCCACCAAAAGCCTTAATTTCAGGATTGCCCAACTTAAAAAGCTAAAAAAAGCCGTTACCGATTTTGAGGCGCCCCTAATGGACGCACTTAAAAAAGACCTGAATAAAACCGGCTTAGAGGCTTACGGCACCGAAATAGCCATTGTTTTAAGCGAAATTGATGTTGCCCTGAAAAAGTTGAAATCGTGGGCAAAACCCAAATCGGTATTTACCCCCTTTTTCCATTTTCCGGCCCGAAGCAAAATTTACAACGACCCCTACGGCGTGGTGCTTATCATAGGACCTTGGAACTACCCGTTTCAGCTTGTAATATCGCCGTTGGTGGGCGCTATTGCCGCCGGCAACTGTGCAGTGCTGAAACCGGCCGAACTGGCGCCCAATGTATCGGCGGTTATGGTTGATATGGTTCAACAAACATTTCAAAACCAATACGTAGCAATTTTTGAAGGTGATGTTACCGTTGCGCATGAATTGCTGGAAAACAAATTTGACTACATCTTTTTTACCGGCGGAACTGCCGTAGGAAAACTCGTTTACCAGGCTGCCGCCAAAAACCTTACCCCCGTAACGCTGGAACTGGGCGGTAAAAGCCCCTGTATAGTACACAAAGATGCCAACATTAAACTCAGCGCCAGAAGAATACTCTGGGGTAAATTGCTTAATGCCGGACAAACTTGCGTGGCTCCCGATTATGTGTTTGTACACAGGCAAATAAAACACGAACTGATTGTAGCCCTGAAAGAAGAAATGGTAAGCATGCTGGGGCAAAATGCCGAAGATAGCCCCCACTATTGCCGTATCATAAGCGACCGCCATTTTAAACGGCTGGAAGGACTGCTGCAATGTGGCAACATCATTACCGGCGGATGCGTAAACCCTGCCACCCGCTACATAGAACCTACCTTGCTGGAAAACGTAAACCCCGATGACCCGGTTATGCAGGAAGAAATTTTCGGGCCAATTTTACCCATTCTCGATTACGACAACCTTGATGAAGTTCTGCAATTCATTACCAACCGCCCCAAACCGCTTGCCCTCTATATTTTCTCCGAAAGCAGGGAGGTGGTAAACCGCATACTGGAACAAACCTCATCGGGCAGTGTGGGAGTTAATGAAACCGTGGCGCAAATGTCTAACGCCAACATGCCTTTTGGCGGTGTGGGCGACAGCGGTATTGGCGCTTATCATGGCAAATACAGTTTTGACACCTTTTCGCACAAAAAAAGCGTTATGTTCCGTACCACTTTGTTTGACCCGCCACTGCGCTACATGCCCTACAAATTTGGTGAAAAACTGCTGCGCTTGCTTACCGATTATACCTTACACTAAACCGGCTGCATTTTCTGCAAAAACCACACTGCGTTAAACTCAACCGCTTTATTTGCCCATGAAACCAAACAGCGCATTGACGGGCAATAATTTATGGATATCAATAGGTGTGGCGGTTTTGTTTCATGGGGTATTGTGGTGGTGTATGCCCAACAATGGTTATACCACCGACCTTAACTGCTGGGATTGGTGGCGCGACACCATTTACCAATATGGCTTTGCCCACTGTTACCAGTATGCTACCATAGAGTACCCGCCGGTTTTCATATATCTGCTGGGATTGTGGCGGTGGTTGATTTTTGATTTTTCGCAACCACTGTATGAACAACGCTACCTGTATAAGTACATTCCCTGGTGTTTTAGCCTTGCCGGGGCAGTATGGCTGCCATTTTACCTGCAACATAAACGCATAAACCCCGTCAAATCCTTGCTGTTGTTGGGATGTGTGGGGCTTTGGTACAATTTTTTTGCATGGGGTCAAATAGATGTTATTCACACCTTGTTTATTACCCTTGCTGTTTGTTGTGCTGCCGGTAACAAACCAACTGCTTCTGCGCTTTTTTTTCTGCTGGCTCTTAACACCAAAGTGCAAACGGTGGTGTTTGTGCCGCCTTTTCTTATGTTATGGGCAACAATTGTTAAAGGTAATACAGGTGTTTGGGTAAAAACATTGTTGGCAGCAGCAGCATTGCAATTATTGCTGTTGCTGCCTTTCCTAATATCAAAAGCCACCCTTAAAGTTTACCTCGCCTATGCCACATCGGTTGACCGGTATGATTATGTATCTTTTTTTGCCTTTAACCTCTGGTATTGGTTCTTTGCCAACCCATATACCGAATCGGATACGCTGCTGTGGAATTTTTTAAGCCTCAAACAATGGGGGTTGCTGCTGTTATTTGCCAATATGGCAGTGTTGTTAACCGCTTTCGGGGTTTTTCTGTTTAACCATAAAGCGTCTTTGACCGAATCAAACAGGCAATACCTTGCCCATGTTTTTTTGCTGTTTGCACTGGTAGGCATTGCTTTTTTTTACTTTCCAACCCAAATGCACGAGCGTTACCTGCACCCGGCTGTAGCATTTTTAGGCATGTTTGCCATTCTGGAACGGCAATACGGATTGTTTGCCTTCATCAGCCTGGCCTATTTGGTTAACTTAGAAGCCGTATTGCATTTTACCCCGCTTCCTTATTGGCACTATTTGCCGGCACTGGTATCGGGCATGGTTTTATGCAGTTATGTATATGGAGTGTACTTGTTTTACCATATTGCCCTCTCCCCTGCCCCTTTGTCTGTCAATTTATTACCCCAAACTGAACGCCCTTAACCTAAATGCTGTTATTTTTGCAAAGCAATAACCCAAATAAATTTGAAATGTACCTGCAATTACTTTCCCCCATACTTTTAGGACTTGCTTTACTGCCCACAACGCTTTTAGCACAAAGCAACAGCCCCGAAAACCTGCACCCTATTGAGGTGAAAATGAACAATTGTATTGACAAAAACCCCTCTACCGCCGGTGTAACGGGCTGTTTGGATACCGCCTATACCGAATGGGACGCCGAACTGAACAAGTTCTACAAATTGCTTACAGGCATAATTAACACAACCCAAAAAACAGCCCTGCGCAATGCTGAACGCGCCTGGCTTGAATACCGCGACAAAGAATTTGCCCTGCTGGAACTGCTCTATCAAACCAAAGAAGGCTCTATGTTTCAGCCCATGCTTATGTACGACAAAGTAACCGTAGTAAAAAAACGGGCGCTTGAACTGGAAGACCACTACAAATTGCTAACCGAATACTGAAATGGCTATTTAGTGTACTTGTTGTACCCGATGAAACAAAAAACAATTTAACATTAATATTTACCCAATTATGAACGAAGTGTATATTGCAGCCATGGCACGCACGCCCATTGGCAGTTTTGGAGGAGGACTTGCATCAGTATCTGCGGTAGATTTGGCCGCTATGGTACTGGCAGAAGTAGTTAGCCGCACCGGCATTGACACTAAAGAAATTAACGAAGTTTTTATGGGCAATGTATTGACTGCCAATACCGGACAGGCGCCTACAAGGCAGGCCGTACTGGCAGCCGGTTTTCCGGCAAATATTGCCTGTACTACCATTAACAAGGTGTGCGCATCGGGCATGAAAGCCATTATGCTGGGCACACAATCTATTCTTGCCGGCGATAACGACCTGGTGCTTGCCGGCGGCATGGAAAGCATGAGCAACGCTCCGTTTTACCTCACCAAAAGCCGCTGGGGCATGAAATACGGCAACGGAGAGGTGCTTGATGCCATTGTACGCGATGGCCTGCAAGACCCCTACAAAGGCTATATGATGGGCAACTGTGGCGAAATTTGCGCCCGCGAATACAACTTTACCCGCGAAGACCAGGATGCCTACGCCATTGCCTCTTATCAGCGCGCTGCCGAAGCCTATCAAAACGGCTATTTTGCCGATGAGCTGATGCCCGTTGCTGTAAGTGCCGGAAAAGGTAAAACCATTACCATTTCCGAAGATGAAGAATACAAAAACATTATTTGGGAAAAAATAGCCACCCTGCGCCCCGCTTTTGACAAAGACGGAACCATTACCGCCGTAAACGCATCTAAAATAAACGATGGCGCCGCTGCCGTGGTATTGGTAAGCAAACGCAAAATGCAACAACTTGGGCTTAAACCCATTGCCCGAATTGTAAGCTATGCCGATGCCGCACAAACCCCCGAATGGTTTACTACCACCCCCGCAAAAGCAATGCCCAAAGCCTTGGCCAAAGCCGGACTTAATATTGCAGATGTTGATTTGTTTGAAATTAACGAAGCCTTTTCGGTTGTGGCGCTGGCTAACATGAAAGAAATGGGTTTAAGCCACAGCAAAGTAAATGTGTTGGGCGGAGCCGTTTCATTGGGGCACCCCATTGGCGCATCGGGCGCACGAATTACCTGTACCCTTATTTCGGCACTAAAACACAAAGGCGGTAAAATTGGCTGCGCCGGTATATGCAACGGTGGCGGCGGCGCTTCTGCATTGGTACTTGAACTTTGTTAGACGAGCGTTTGCTTGTCCTGAAATACCATTTTTTCCAAAAAACAGCAACACTGAATGGTTGCTGTTTTTTTTTGTTACAGAATACCTATAGGTTGTTTCTCTGGAAAAAAACAACCTATTACAAACAATTATTGACCAAATTTTTAAGAGTGAAACAATTTTACTATTTTTGCAACAACTAAGTATTTTTATACCAAAACCAATATGCCTACTTAATTATAACTGCTCTTTTTTATATACAAGAATTATAAAAGCACCTATTTTTATGCGCAAAAAAATTTGTTTTATTATTTCCAATATTGACAAAGCCCTTGCATTTGAGTGGACTGCGGAATTGCTGAAAGATCACTATGATTTGTCTTTTATTTTAATTGGCAAGCCAGGATCGCAATTGGCTTTATTTCTTCAGAAAAATTCAATTTCCGTTACCGAGTTTGCCTATAGTGGAAAACGAAATTTTGTAAAAACATTCTTTAAAACCTGCCTGTATTTGTTTAAAAACAAACCCGATATTGTACATACACACTTATTAGATGCAAGTTTAATAGGGCTTACCGCCGCACTAGTTACAGGGGTAAAGAAAAGAATTTATACCCGACATCACTCCGATTATCATTTTGTATATGCTCCGCAAGGCATTAAATATGACAAGTGGTGCAATTTGGCTGCCACCAAAATTGTTGCCATTAGTAAAAATGTTGCAAATCTGCTTACAGAAAGAGAAAAGGTGCCTGCAAATAAAGTAACGCTTATTTACCATGGCTTTAATTTGCAACTTTTTGAGCAACCCGACCCCGAAACAGTTGCTCAACTGCAACAAAGATATAACCCTCAAAACAAATTTCCGGTTGTTGGTGTAATTGCCCGTCAAACGCATTTTAAAGGCATACAGTATATTATTCCTGCTTTTGCCAAACTCTTGCAAATATACCCTACTGCACTGTTAATTTTGGCAAATGCTCATGGAGATTTCGAAGCTGAAATTACACGCCTTTGTTCCGAAATGCTTCCTGCCACAAGC
Organism: Sphingobacteriales bacterium TSM_CSM; assembly: GCA_002212725.1. Taxonomy (GTDB): domain Bacteria; phylum Bacteroidota; class Bacteroidia; order Chitinophagales; family UBA2359; genus UBA2359. The sequence continues at coordinate 16,592 of MTCR01000070.1, forward strand.
ATTTGCACAATAAAGTTTGAAAACAAGATTGAATCGCTTTACCAAATCTTTACTGTTTATGTTCATACACCTGTAACTGCTTCGGCAGAAGCTTTTGGACAAACTTATGTAGAAGCATTGGCAGCCGGTATTCCTTCCGTATTTTCTTTATCGGGTATAGCCGCCGAATTTATTGTGCATGAACGCAATGCCTTGGTTGTGCCATTCTGCAATACAGAAGCCATATTTTTAGCAATACAAAAATTGCTTTCCGACAATGAGTTGAGCCAACATCTTGTAGCGCAAGGAAGGCAAGATGTACACCGGTATTTTGAACTGCAAACTATGATAAACAAACTCACGTCAATATATAATGCATAAAAATGTTGTTTTCTATTGTTACTCCTGTTTATAACCGTGCCCACTTATTGAAAAACACCCTGCAAAGTGCGCTAAATCAATCTTATTCCAATTATGAAATAATAGTTGTTGACGATGGCAGTTCCGATAATCCGGAGGCTGTTGTACTATCTTTAAACAGCCATATAATACGCTTCATAAAGCAGGAAAACAAAGAGCGAGGGGCAGCCAGAAATGCAGGAGCAAAAGCAGCAATGGGCAAATACATTTGCTTTCTGGATTCTGACGACCGTTTGTATCCTTTCCATTTAGAAGAGGCAGCTGCCCAAATCAGCAAGTCGGGGTTTCCTGAAATTGTTGCAACCAACTATGAGATAATAGACAATAATAAAGTTATTGTCAGCCGTGGTTTTAACCCGCAACTTAAGCAGTTAAACCAGCACTTGATGCAGTACGGAAACATCTTATCTGCAAATGGAGTTTTTATCAGAAAAGACATATTTTTACAACATCTTTTTTCAGAGGTAAGAGAATTATCGGGTTCAGAAGATTATGAATTATGGATAAGATTGGCTTGTCTGTATCCTGTTTACTGTTCGGGCAGAGTTACTTCAACTATCATTCAGCATAATGAGCGCAGTGTACTACACATGAACGCTCAAAACCTGATTAAAAGGCAGCAAACTTTTTTGGAACTAACTTTAAGCAATCCTAATTTAAAGGCGGCTTTTCCGGATGCGATGTCTCAACTCCAGTTTGAAGCCTATTCGTACATTGCCCTGCATTTAATTTTAGCCCGAACAGAAACGACTACAGCCTGTATGTATATGCTAAAAGCAATTTGGGCAACACCAAAGAATGTTTTTAGAAGACGCATGTTGGCAATCTGTAAGCATTTACTGTTAAATGCAATAAGATAAAGCCCCCCTTTTTGCTTGCCCCCAAATTGCCTACCGCTTCATTAGTAGTCTGGCAGCATTTTGCCAATGCAACCAATAACAACCGGGTGGCAGTTGTTGCAGGTTAATTTCGTGCAAATTTCCGTTGTTTTGCGGCAGATGTATTTGTGTTACCGGTTTACCCGTAACATCAGTTATAACAACCGTTCCTTCTACAGGGCAACTGTCGGGCGTTGTTTGCAACCATACTGTTTCATGCGCCGGGTTTGGAAACAACGCCATACTGCAAGGCGGTTTTACCCCATTGGCAACAATTTGGGTAGTAGCCGATGTGGGGCGGCGCCAGTGGTTTTCATCTTTATACGTTACCAAAGAAATGCCCAACTCTTCGGAGATGGCAGGGGTTGAAATTACCGAGTACCAGATTTGAGCAACGGTACTATCGGGCGCAATGTCTAAAATGCCGTAGCCATGTTTGGTAAGTTGGGTAAAAACTTCGTGGGGGTTCAGGTTCATAAAAGCGGTGGTGAGGGCATTTACCATAAAAGGGGTTAACCCGGCTTCGTCAAAATTGCCGCGGGTTATGCTGGTGGGCAAAAATTCTACAGCCATTGAACCCTCGCCGGTTGTAGGGTTATAGCTATCGGGGTTAGCGGGTTGAATGGGTAAATCCATGCACATGGAAATATGGGCATCGCCGCTTATAAAAATGTTGTTGTTCAGGTTATTATTGTGTAAAAAAAGCAGCAGCCGCTCCCTCTCTGCCGCAAATCCGTCCCACGAATTTAAATCGGCAACACTGCCGTTGCCAAAACCAATAAAAGGCAAGCCCTCTACAGACCAGGTTCCAACCATTTTTTGCGACCCGATTACACGCCATTGCGCTGCATTGTCAAGCAATTGGGCGGTTAGCCAGTTATACTGGTTGTTGCCCAGCATAGAGGGAACGCCGGGTAATATTTCCGATTCGGTGCGGTGCAAAAGTACATCGAGCATTAGCAATTGCACCAAATTTCCAAAACGGAAAGAACGGTAAATAAGGCTGTTTTGCAGCGTATCGGGTTGCCTTATGGGCAGGTATTCCCAAAATGCCTGCCTTGCTCCTTCGGCATCGCCCACATCATCGGGATTTATATCATGGTTATCCCAGATAACTATCCAGGGCATAGCGGCACGGGCTGCGCGCAGGTCGGGGTCGAGCAGGTAGTAGGCATGGCGGTTTCGCCAAGATTGAAGGCTGTTGGGCACCTGCGGGTAAGGAACGGGTACCCTGAGTTGTTCATTTTCGTCAACAAAATCGTAAATATAGTCGCCCAAATGGATAAAAGCATCTAAGTTGCTGCGTTCACTTAGCCGGTGGTAGGCATTAAAATAACCCGAATAAATGCTGCTGCAAGAACCAATACCCAGCCGAACGCGGTTAACATTACCTTGCGAAGCCGTTTTGGTACGGCCTGTTTCCGATATAGCGCCATCGGGCGAAATAAAACGATAATAGCAGGTTGCATCGGGCTGAAGTCCGGCAACATCAACTTTTACCGTCCAGTCTTTATTGCCCGATGTGGTAAAAGTGCCGGCATTCACTACATCGGTAAAAGCGGTATCGGTGGCAATTTGCCAGGTTACTGTAAGCGATTCCGGTTCGGGCTGTTGGGGCGAAATTCGGGTCCAGATGATAACCCTGTCGGGCAGCGGGTCGCCCGATGCTACGCCATGGTAAAAAGGGGCGTGCAGGGAATCGGCATACATATTGGGCGGTAATGCTGTTTGGGCGGCAACAGATACCATCATTAAAAACAGCAGGCAACCCGGCAAGGCAGTTTTAACAAAAAGCCTTACCGGCAAAAGGTGGTGAGTTGGCATGGCAGTGTTGAAGTTTATTAACCAAGTTATGCAGTGGCTTGTATAAAGCAAACGCTGATTTGCAACTTGCCCAACATATTTCTGAGGTCGTTTACCAATGGGGCATCTTTGAAAACAGGCGTGCCAATAATGGCTAAAATTAACTGTTCGCGGTAGTGGTGGTGGCTAAGGTAGTGCATTTTTCCCAGCAGGGCAATGGTGGCGGGCAGGGTAAGTTCCTGTGCAAGGCAACAAACAAGGCCAATTTGGCGGTCAATTTCGGCAGAAAGTTGCAGTTTGAGTTTATTTTTGGGGCTGGCAACTACCGTAGTATGTATGAAGTTTTCTGAAAGGCTGGCAAGCAGCGTGGTTTCGGCTTGTTGAAGGGTGGACACCTGTGAGTAGGGCAAGGTCAGGTTTTCGAGGTAATACACCACATCACCCATGCCGGCAAAATTTCCCCACATATTTTTTGAAAACCGCTCCAGTTTTTTTCCTGTTTGGCGCATTAAATTGAGCAAGCCTTGCTTTTTTTCTTCCATTAGCTGTTAGCTTTTTTTACAGATGCCATGTTAAAAGCGCAGATGTTTTACCGAAACACCATTGTTAATCAGTTCCCTCAAAGAGTCAATGCCAATGCGCAGGTGAAGTTCGGCAAAACGGGCAGTAACTTCCTTATCTTTTTCGGCGGTTTTTACTCCTTCGGGAACCATAGGTTGGTCTGAAACCAAAAGCAAAGCGCCTGCCGGTATTTTATTGGCAAAAGCAACGGTAAAAATGGTGGCGGTTTCCATATCAATAGCCATGCACCGGGTTTTTTCCAGATATTTTTTAAAATCCTCATCGTGTTCCCAAACGCGGCGGTTGGTGGTAAATACGGTTCCTGTCCAGTAATCCAAACCTTTGTTTGCAATGGTGGCGGAAATGGCTTTTTGTAAGGCAAATGCAGGCAGTGCAGGAATTTCATTGGGCATATAATCTTTTGAAGTGCCCTCGCCGCGCACGGCTGCAATGGGTAAAATAAAATCGCCGATGCTGTTTTTTCTCTTTAATCCGCCGCATTTACCCAAAAACAGGCAGGCTTTTGGCATAATGGCTGTCAGCAGGTCTAATATAGTAGCGGCATTGGGGCTGCCCATCTGAAAATTTATAATGGTAATGTTGTTGGCTGTGGCATTGGGCATGTTGGTTTGCAACCCCTTTATGGGAACCTGATACCATTGTGAAAATATCTGGACATAATTATTAAAATTAACCAATATAATATATTGTCCAAACTCTTCAAGCGGTGTGCCCGTATAGCGCGGCAGCCAATCTTGCACAATTGTTTTTTTGTCTTGCATAGAAAAAAATTTAAGAAAGTTAAAATACATCAAGTCCCTGCACTGCATACAACAAGCTATACTTTTGACTGTCCGGGAGGCAGCAGTCCCAAACTTTTATGCAAGAGATGTTCAACGGCAAACAACAGGTGCAGCGGCTGAAGGCTGCGCCAGTTAATTTGGTCAAAAGCTTCGCCAAAATTGAGGAAATAGTGCAAATTGCCGCCCTGCATTTCGGTAATTATATGGGGTCTGAACTGAATGGCCACAATCCAGCCTTCCTGTTCGGTAACTTCTTCGTACCATTCTTCGTAGTAACAATCTTCATCGGCATGAAAATTGAGCACATTTTCGCCAATAATCAGGAATTTATAAATGCCGCGTTTCAGCATTTTGTCAATAATATTTCGCTTTAGCAGCATTATATCGTTGGAAATACAATCATTCCATTCACCAATAAATTCAATTACGGCAAAGTTGCGGGCATAATCGGCAAAAATAACCTTCATGTACAAGGTTTCAGACCCAAAATAATCCCATTGCGGGTGAATATAGTAGTTGTAAATGGCATTACTAAACTCAAACTCGCTGTACCTGCGTTTGTAAAAGGGCGACCGTTTGTCTTCAGAGGCAACGTAATAGTCGCGCCATTTGTAGTAAGGTTCTATATAGTGCATACATCAATGTAGAAATGGTTAAGAAAAAAACTGGCTGTGCCTGTGGGCTTACAGTTGTTTACCAACTGCTTCTGCCCCGGCATACCAACTACAAAGTAAGGTAAAAAAAGCGTTTTTGTCAATACTTTTAAAAAAAGCAAACACAATTTAACAATAGCGCCGGTCAAACGGCAGTTTGCATTAACTTTGGGAATAAAAAAGGGCATAGTATGGAAAGCAAATACCTGCGCATAAACGAGCTGGGCTGGAACGAACAGAAACTTCGGCAGGCAAAAGTACTGGTAGTTGGCGCCGGCGCTTTGGGCAACGAAGTACTTAAAAACCTGGCCTTGTTGGGTGTTGGCAATATTTGGGTGGTTGACATGGACATAATTGAAAGTCATAACCTGACGCGTGCCGTATTGTTCAGAGAGGCTGATGTGGGGCAATATAAAGCAGATGTGGCCGCCCGCCGAGTTCGGGAAATAAACCCCGATTTGCAGATACATCCGGTGGTAAAAACGGTTCAGGAGGCATTCGGGTTGCTGTTTTACCACCATATTGACCTTGTTTTTGGCTGTGTGGATAATGTGCAGGCGCGGTTAGACATAAACCGGTATTGCTACCAAACCCAAACATTGTACATAGATGCCGGCATACGGCTGTTAGACGGCGATGTAAAGGTTTTTGGGCCGCCATATCAGGTATGTTTTGATTGCTTAGTTACCCAACAAATGCGCGACGAAGCCTGGCAACGGTTTTCCTGTCTGAAATTGCGCACCCGAAGGAGTGCTGCCACCATACCAACAGCGCCTACGGTTTCTTCTATAATGGCAGGATTTCAGGTGCAAATTGGGGTAAAATACCTGCATCAGGCTTCCATACCCCTCAACCGGCGCATTACGGTGTTGGGAAATATTGATGAAATGCACCTTACCCAAATGAGTGCAAATCCCAACTGCCCAACCCACAGCCTGTACGAACCCGTTAATTTTGAACAGGTTACTTTGTTGCCCTATGAAAGCAGGGAATTAAGTGCCAAAAACCTGCTGCACCTCATTTGGCAAATGTTTAACAGCAAGGCGGTAGTACAACTCGATTATGATTTAATTACCCACTACACCTGCCCCGAACACAACTACCGGTTACCCCTGTTGCGCCGCCGCGGTTATGTTTTTGCCGATGAAGTAGAATGTCCCTTTTGCAAACAACAAGGGTTGCCCAACTCGTTTTTGCTGATGCAGGAAAATTTTACCAACCAACTTACCGGCACCGAAACCGATGAACTGCTCAACAGTTCGCTGTTGCAGTTGGGGCTGCCGCCTTGCCATGTGGTAACTGCTGCCGCCATGCACAACAACCGGCTGCAATACCGCTTTTTCGGGTTTGAAAAAGACCTTTCTTGCTATTTTGGCAAAACAGCTACCAATTAACAAAGTGTTTAACCCAAAAGCTGGGTTGTTTTTAATAACCCAACATGGGCTTACTGCCCGAAACAGCCGCTACCGGTCTGCCGCCAAGTGCAAATTTCCGTAGTTATCTGCGGTAAATGGCTGTATGATAGGCACGCTCGTAATAGCGGTAGAGGTTTCGCCAGTCAAATTCGGCAGAAACATTTTCGGCGAGGTTGCGCTGGTAGATGCGTTCGCGGCGCGATTTCTGTACAAAGGTAAACATTTTATAGGCAAGGTCGTTGGCTGCTTCGTCGAAGCGGCGGTTTTGGCGGTGTACCACGTAAATGCCTTTGTTGGCATAATCTTCAATATTTTTCATTACATAGTCGCCAAAGCCGGCCAAGTCGCTGGTAACAGCAGGCACACCACTTGCAATAGACTCTAAGGGCGTATAGCCCCAGGGTTCGTAATAGCTGGGAAAAATTCCCAAATGGCAACCCCGCACAAACTGGGTATAATCCATGCCAAACAATGGGCTGGTGGAAGTGATAAAATCGGGGTGATATACAATTTTTACCCGGTCTTCGGGTTTGTTGTACATGCCCGATTTTCTGATAAACTGAATAATGGGGTCTCCGCTATCGTCTTTAAGGTTGTGTGTTACCACAATGGGCAACTGGTCTGTTTTCCAGGCCTGCACGGTACGGCGCAGGCGCAGGCGCCAGTATTCATCTACAAACTCATTGAGTGAAGGCAATTTAGGATTTGGGCCGGCGGCTACCTCGTAAAACATGCGCTCTCCCACTTGTTGTTGTATGGAAATGCAGGTTTGGCGAATTTCTTCCAGCAGTGCTCTTGACTGCAGGGCAATGGGGTTTATGGTATGGTAGTCTTGTTTGGTTACTATAAACATAACCACCGTTTTATTTACCCTGTACCGCTGCATAAAGTAATTGAGGCGGCTAAGCGCTTCGAGGGTGAGGTCGTAGCCTTTATTTACATACTCAAACCTGCCCGAGGTAAAGAAATAGATGGTTTCGTTGAGGTCAAATTTGTAATTGTGGAAGAAATGCCCCATTACAAACTGGTTAATTTTATCTTTGTACTCTTTGTGCAATACCTGAAATTCGTGCAGGGCTTCGTAGCGCACAATATTCAGTCCGTTTGGAGTAATGATATCGGGTTTTCGGCCAAGGAAATAGAGGCATTCGCGTCCGGTTACATCGCTTACGGTGGTAAAGGAATCGCTCATAAGGGCTGCCATTCGTTCAATGGAGGCGGCGGCTTCCACGCCAAACCTGGCGGCTTCGCGCTGCCAGTTGTACAGGGGCAGGTTTTGGTAAAAGTGGGTATCGCCGCCGCAAAGGTAGCGCCCCAGTTGGGTAGCATGGGTGGTAAACACAATTTTTACCGGCATGTTCATGCGTCTTATGTCTGGAATGGGAGTTGCGGCCATCCACTCATGAAAATGCGCAAGAATGGGTTGGGTTTGGGTATCGGTTTGCATAACCAACCTTTTAAGAAATTCGGTAACTAAGTACCCGAATGCCATGACGCCGTTTACCAGTTCGCTGTTTTCGGGCAGCGGAACCTGATGTGCTTTCCAAAAATCGAAGCGTATTTTCTGCAACATGCCGCCTATTTGTTGCAGGTTAAACAATACCACTTTGGGGCGCCCGGTAATGAGCCAATTGCCGTAAAACACTTCGTAGCCGGCCTGCCGCATAGTTAACACTGCCTTGCCTATGGGGTTTTCGAAATCGGTGGCGGGTTCAAATTCTGCCATAGCATTGTTGCGCACATAAGGCCCCAACAGTACATAGCGTTGCCCCCATTTATCAACTGCGGCGGGCACTTTGCTGCGCAAAACGGTGTAAATACCTCCTACCTGGTTGCATACTTCCCAGGCTATTTCGGCAAGAATTGGTAATTGGTTATTTATGTTCATGGATATTTTTTATTATGCCGGAGTTGTACCGGGTTTAAAAATTTGGTCAATGTTTGTGGATTAAGTTATGCTTCATCGGGTAAGCCGTTGTTTTGCACTACTTTGCGGTAAAATTCGCCACATTTTTTCATGGTTCTTTTACCGGTTTCAAAATCAACCTGCACCAACCCAAACCGGTAGGTTGGCCCAAGGTTCCACTCAAAATTGTCTATGGTACTCCAATGAAAATAGCCTTTTAAATCAACACCTTCTTGTATGCACTGATGCAACAGGGTTAAATAATCTTTAATGCTGGCAATGCGCACATCGGAATTTTCGGTACAAATGCCGCTTTCGGTAATAAATATGGGTTTTCCGTATCTTTTATGGTACCTGAGCACGCTTTCTTTCATGCCCACAGGGTAATATTCCCACATTTTATCGTGGGGCAATCTCATTTTATCTAATTTGCCGGGCGTATCAACTTCGCTTACAGGAAAAGGGGTCAGGCGTATTTTTGCATAGTAACTCATACCCCAGTAGTCACAACCATCAATAAAATGGTCGGCTACATACTCCATAAAGAGTTTATCGGCCAATTTGGCGGGCAGCCACCCAAGCAGATTTTGCGGTGCAAATATTACGGCATTTTTTGAGATGCCCACCGGCACATTGGGGTAGGCTGCTTTAATGAGCGGTACGCTAAGCCGGTGAGCGCGGCTCATGTTTTTAAGCGCTTTGTAAAAAGCCGGCAAACTTTTTTTAAATGGCGGAAATGCACCTTGCAGGCGACTGTTAAACAGGTACACTGCCGGTTCGTTAAAAGTGTTCCAGTTGTTTACCAAATCGCCAAAGTTATCAATCATTTGTTGCACATAATCTAAAAACATGGGCACTGTGTTTCCGTTTTCCCATGAGCCTTCGCGTACAAACCAAAGCGGGTTGGTAAAATGGTGCAGCACCATCATAATATAGGTATTGCGGGCTTTAAGTTTGGCAATAAAAGAGCGGTATTCTGCCACCACCTGCTTGTCAAATTTGGCAAAGGGTTCGGGTTGCAGGCGCCACCACGCCACACTCATGCGGTAGGCATTGCCTAATGCAGTAATATAACCAACATCTTCATCGCGGTGCAGTTCGTGGTCTGAAGTGCGGTTAAAAGTATGTCCGTCTTTAGACTTAACGTTTAGCCAATCGTGGTTATAAGCAGTTTCAATTTGTGCGGCTGCGGTAGAGGTTCCCCAAATAAATCCGGGCGGGAAGGTTATTTTATTAGCACTCATCTGAACAGTTTGTTTATGCGCTCAAATATAAGCAGCCCTGTTCAGAAACAAAATAAAAACAGGTGCAATTTGGCAGTTTATGCAATTCTGCTGTATGGCACCGGCAAATTGGCACAAAAAAATAACCCCGCCTGGGTTACCGGGCAGGGTTATTGTTTGCATCAGCGGCATATTGCAGATGAATTAATCTCTGTCGTAACGCTTGCGGTTATCGTCGCGAAAACGGTTATTATCGCGAGGTTTAAAACCACCACCGCCGCCGCCGCCAAAGCCGCCACGGTTAGGACGCTGTTCACGGTCGCGGGCTTCATTAACGCGTAACGGGCGGTCTTCCAACAATGCACCGTTTAACTCATTGATGGCTTTTTGACCATCTTCGTTGTTTGCCATTTCTACAAAACCAAAACCTTTTGAACGGTTGGTTTCACGGTCAACAATGACTTTTACCGACGTTACTTCGCCGTATTCTTGAAATACTTCGCGCAAGTCTTCTTCGGTAATACCGTAATCTAAATTTCCTACATAAAGATTCATACTGGACAAAAAAAATTAAAAAAGTGAAAAAAAGGAACCGTGTGAAAAAACCAATGATAACTCAACTAATAAAAACAAATCCAATGCACGCTTGTTGTCCAAGTATCAAACCAGTGTGTAGTATTAATTGAAAAAAACCATCAGCGTAATTATGCCGTAAAGTTAAGCATTGTTTTTAATAAAAACAAATAAAATTGCTTTTTTTTAAAAAAAAACTTCGCCGCATGTTTTGCAGCGAAGTTTGCGGTGTGGGCGATACTAGATTCGAACTAGTGACCCCCTGCTTGTAAGGCAGGTGCTCTGAACCAGCTGAGCTAATCGCCCGTTTGCAATGTAAATTAAAACGCAAAAAGTATGCAATAAGTTTCAAAAAAAAGTGGGCGATACTAGATTCGAACTAGTGACCCCCTGCTTGTAAGGCAGGTGCTCTGAACCAGCTGAGCTAATCGCCCGTTTGCAATGTAAATTAAAACGCAAAAAGTATGCAATAAGTTTCAAAAAAAAGTGGGCGATACTAGATTCGAACTAGTGACCCCCTGCTTGTAAGGCAGGTGCTCTGAACCAGCTGAGCTAATCGCCCGTTTATAAAAGCGGGGCAAAGATAGGGCAACTAATTGTATTTGCAAATCTTTTTCAAAAAATAGTCATTTTTTTTTCGCCCGTTTTGCGCATACCAAAATAACAGGGGGTTTCATTTACAGTTTTGATTTTACAAACAGCAATATAAACAGCCATATCAACCCCTTTACCAGAAAGAACAAAAAGCCCGCAACGCCAAGCCCTTTAAGGTATATTTTTATTTTTTCCAGGTTCATGCTGCAAACAAGGTAACAGGTGGCAGTATTGTTTACCTATATAAACAGGTACAGCGGCAACTTGTTTATTACAACCATTAAAACGCCCTGTTTACTTGCTTACCCGTGCATCTGTTCTTGGTGCATAAGCGCCGTGCAGGCAAATGCCAAAGCTGTTATTACTTTGTTTGCATTGGGTTTGTATATTTGCCGTTGTTTTGAGAAGCACAGGGTTAATGCTCAATGTTTACAACCTGTTGCTGCTTTTATTGCCAAACCCTTTTTGCCACTGCTGCCCGTATGCTGAAACGTTTTGTAACCATACTGCTGTTTATTTTGCTGCTGCTGGCAATTGCCCTTGTTGCCATTCCGCTGTTTTTTGAGCAGGAAGCAGAAAACCTGTTTATTAAAAAAGTAAACAGCTACGTCAGCACGCAGTTGCTCATAAAAGATGAAATTTCGCTGTCGTTGTTCCGGAATTTCCCCAATGCCTCCCTCACCCTTAACTCGGTAGCGTTGCGGGAGAGTTTACCCAACAGCCAACGGAACTTGCTGGAGGCAAAACGGCTTACTTTTGTGTTTGGCTGGGCCGATATTTTCAGGGAGCGGTATGTGGTAAAACAACTGATAATTGAAAACGGAAAACTCAACCTTCGGGCTTTTGCCGATGGTAAAACCAACTACGAGGTATTTGCCGATACAGGCGCCAATACCGATGAACAGGTTTCGCTTCAGTTAAAACAGGTTGATTTACAAGAAATTTCGGTAAGTTATTTGCACGAATTGTACCGGCAGGAGGCTGCCTTTGTTATACATTCGGGCAATTTTTCGGGCAATTTCGGAAGCACCCGGTATAAAATGCTGTTAGATGCCGACCTGCAGGTACAATATTGCTACGTGTACAACACCAATTACCTGCCCGATAAAAAAGCAGTGTTGCACTTAAATACCGATATTGACTTTGACAAAAACCTGTACACTTTTGGAAAAAGCACCCTGCAAGTTGCCGGCAACCGGTTTGACATGGAAGGCAAAGTGCAGTTTTTGGCCCGTAATACGGATATAGACCTGCAGATTAACGGGGTAAACTTGGGCATGGCCGATATGCTAACCATGTTGCCCGCCGCTTATTTGCCCGAAAGCGCCAAAAACCTGAAAAGCAGCGGCACTCTGGTATTTAATACACAGGTGAAAGGACTGTATTCCGATACTGAACTACCCGGTATAACAATACAGTTTAACCTGAACAACGGCAGCATAGAACACCCCGATTGGAGCCTGCCGCTGCACAACCTGCAACTGAATGGTAATTTTACCAACGGCCATGCCAAAACACGCGCCACCTCTGAACTGACGGTTGACAACCTGAGTTTTTTGGTAAATAACCAGCCAATAAGGGCACATCTGAAACTGAACAACTTAGATGAACCGGTTGCCGACGCCAAACTAAACGGCACTTTTGACCTTGCTGCCCTGCAAAAAACTGCCCGGCCATACAAAATAGATGACCTTTCGGGGCAACTGGTGTTTGAAAATGTGGCAGTTTCGGGAAAAATACAGGAAATATACAACGCCCTGGCGGTAATATATCCAACCATTACCGGCAACATTAAAATGCAAAACGTTTCCTGCCTTTACCACCACAAAGCCATTGAACAGGCAAACCTGAACCTGCTGCTGAACGGGCAACATGCCGAACTGCAACAACTAAACATAAAAGCCGGAAATTCTGACCTTGCCGCCACCGGGCAGCTCATTAACTTTATGCCCATGCTGTTTCAGGCATTGGGTAAAGATACCATTCAACCTGCTCAACCGGTAAATCTTAACCTCCAGTTTGCCTCCCAACTGCTCGATATAACCGATTTGCTGCAATACCTTGGAACCGAACCGGCCGATACCGCAAATACCCGGCAACACCTTGAAATTGCCGCACAAAGCCAGCATTTTGCCGTTGGTACTGTTCAACTAAACCTCCAAAAGGTAACGCGCAACAAACTGGAGATGAATAACTTGCAGGGACAAATTAATTTTGACGACAACAACTTTGTTATTCAACAGGCAACCCTGCAACTGCTTGGCGGAACAGCCGAACTGCGCGGCAATTTTTCGGTAGATAAAGACAGGAACCTTACCGTAAAAACCTTTATATCGGGCAACCAACTTAACATGCAGCAGTTTTTATCCGATACCGAAAATTTTGGACAAAACATGCTTACCCATAAAAACCTGAAAGGCAGTCTGAGCGCCAAAGCTTATGTTACCGCCCCGTTTAATGCCAAACTGCAACTAAAAGAACCGGAATTTAAACTTATTGCCGACCTTGCCATTGAGAACGGGCAATTACTTGACTTTGAACCCATGTCGGCCTTGTCTTCTTTTGTAAAACTGTCGGAATTGAAAGACGTAAAATTTGCCCGACTTGAAAACCAGATAGAAATCAGCAACCGCAAAATTCGCATTCCGGCCATGTACATACAATCTAATGTGGCACGCTTTACCTTTTCGGGCATTCATACCTTTGATAACCGCTTGCTGTACTATGTAAAACTCAATCTGCTCGACCTGCTTACGGGTAAATTCAAGAAGAAAAATGCCGGCTTAACCCCCGATGCCAACCCCAAAGGCGGCATTAACCTGTACCTTACCATGAGCGGCCCGGCCAACAACCCCCATATTGAGTACATGAAACGAAAAAAGGTGAAAAAACAATTTGAAAAAGATGCCCAACGACCAAAAACCGACCTTGAGAAAATATTGGAGCAGGAATTTAGTTTAAACAGAAGTCTCTTTTCCGATTCGCTCGATGTAGAGGCCGTCAATTGGTCAGATACCAGCGCCATAAAACGGTAATACCACAGCATCGGGTCATCTTTTATATCTTTGCAGATAATCTATTAAACCATGCGTACTTCAGAAATTATTGAACAGGCAAAAAATATTACCACCGCCCGCTTAAACATTCCCGAAAACAAATCGCAGTGGAAAATAGGGCTTTTTATTGCCGGTTTGTTAATTGTGGCGGTTACGCTATTATACAACAGTCGCCTTGCCGGAAAACTTGCGCAGCAAGAACGCCACCGCGTAGAAACCCTTGCCAACGCTTATGCCGAAATGAGCAAAATTCCGTTTAGTGAAAGCTCAAGCACCCTGCAAATAAATTTTCTTACCAACATTATAACCGGCAACACCACCATACCGGTAATTTTAACCGATAAAAACGGGCGCATTACCGCCTCAAAAAACGTTGATTCGCTGCGCAGCCTGAAAACCGATTCGGCTTTTTTTTACCGGAAATTAGCCAAAATGAAAGAACAATATGAGCCGGTAGTAGTTATCAGCGATATGTCGAGCCTTAGACCGGAAGGCGCCACCGAGCCGGCCGACATTGTGCAATACGTATATTACAACGACTCCTACCTGCTTTCGCAACTCAAACTATACCCATACGTGCAGTTGCTCATTATTGGCGCTTTTTTGCTGGCAGCCTATGTTACGTTTGATGTAGCACGGCGGTCTGAACAAAACAAGGTTTGGTTGGGCATGGCCAAAGAAACAGCACATCAGTTGGGTACCCCGCTTTCATCTTTGGTAGCCTGGATGGAAATACTCAAAGAAACCGAAGACCCCGAAGGTACGGCTAAAATGGTAGGCCGCGAAATGGGCAAAGACATAGCCCGCCTGCAACTGATAGCGGAACGTTTTTCAAAAATAGGCTCTGAACCCAACATGCAGCAGGCCAACGTGGTAGAGTCGGTAAAAAATACGGTGGACTACGTAAAACGCCGTGCATCGTCGCGCATTCAATTTGAATTTAACAGCCCTGCGCAAATAATGTCAAACATAAACCCCACCTTGTTTGACTGGGTAATTGAAAACCTGCTCAAAAACGCCCTCGATGCTATGGAAAGCCAGGGCAGCATAAAAGTAAACGTATCGGAAGACCATAACAACAACATTATTATTGATGTTGCAGATACCGGTAAAGGCATTCCAAAATCGAAGTTTGGAACTGTATTTGAACCGGGTTACAGCACCAAGCGCCGCGGTTGGGGCCTGGGGTTGTCGCTCTCCAAGCGCATTGTAGAGAACTACCATTCGGGTAAAATTTTTATACTAGATTCGGTAGTGGGCAAGGGCACCACGTTCAGAATTATATTGCCCAAATCATAAAGCTATACCGGTTGTCCTGCAATACCGTTTTACTTTGCAAAAACGCAGTTTGCTGTTTTAAGGTGGAACCGGGGTTATAAATGGGGTAAAATTGCTTTTTTTACATCGGGCATGTTAATAAAGCAGTAAAATCACACACTTATAACAGCGGCAGTTTTTCCGGTATGCCCAAAACTTTACTTAAATTTTACTAATCTGCCTGCAAATAAACAGAAATCTTACTAAAGATGGTATATTTGCACGAATATAGCCAACCTGTTTCCAATCATCATTATTTAACTTTGCAAAAAATCAGCGGTAAATGATTAATCTCAAAAACCTCAAATCGCTCTTTATCATTGACGAGTCGGAGCCAAAAACAAACGAGGAAAAAAAAGAACCCGAAAAAAACACCGTTACCCCGCCCGCCAATAATCAGGAAAACAAAGAAGTACCACCACCGCTGCCAAAAACCAATATAGTAAGCAACGAGGGTAAAATTGATAAAAGGGTTTACGATATGCTGCTGCAAGTAATAGAAAGCAGCAATCTGGAAGGATTTGATTACCTTGAATTTAAAGCATCGGTACAAGCCCTCAGTAACCTGCCGCTTGATGAAGCAACGCGTTTCCGCTCGGCTTTTGCCACTGCCTCTACCATGGGATTAACCATAGACAAACTGGTAAGCTCTGCCGAGTATTACAAAAACGTGCTTAACCGCGAGCGCGACCGCTTTAAAACCGAACTCGAAAACAAAATGGAGCAAAGCGTGGTAAGCAAAGACAAAGAACGCCAAACTTTAGAAGATACCATACGCAAAAAAGAAGAACAAATAAAACTGCTTACCAACGAAATAAACCAGCACAAACAAAGCCTGGCACAACTTCAAAACCAGCTTGCAGAAATACAAACCAAAATACAGCAAACGCAAAATGCCTTTTTTGGCACCCATCAATACCTGCTCAGCCAGTTTGAAGACGATGTGCAAAAGATAAAAAAATACCTTACTTCCTAAATTACCCCATAAACGGCAAGGCACAAACTTTTTTACCCCTAAAATAATTTTCTTGAAAAGTGTTTTTTGTTATATCGGGGCAATTGCGTAATATTCGGCTTTAATTGGCAACTAATTGCAAAACAAATAAAATTACCGGTTTTCCAACCCCGTTTTTCAACAAAAAAATACCTGCCTCCCTCCGGCATAAGCAGCTCAATTTAAAAAAGCAATGGAAGAAATCAGAAACAGATCATTTTTTGAACGCCCCGAAGGTAAAACGGGAACCATTTTTGGCATAGCCATTTTAGGCGGGTTAGCCTATGTGCTGTATATCTTTTTACCTACCCTTATAGCCCTGGCCGCCAATACCCTGTACTTAGTACTCATGCTGGCTGCCCTTGCAGCAGTGGTTTATATACTTATAGACCCCAAGTTCCGCAACCTTATCTGGTATATTTACAAAAGCATTATGCGCTTTATTACCGGCATATTTGTACAAATTGACCCCATTGGCATCATTGAATCTTACATTGATGACCTGAAAGACAACCTCAAAAAAATGGGTAAACAAATAGGCCTGCTGCGTGGTCAGATGCGCAACCTTAAAATGCAGATTGAGCAAAACGAACAGCAAATGCAGCAAAACATGTCGCTGGCAAACCGCGCCAAGGAAAAGGGTAAAGACAGTATCATGATTTTAAAAGCCCGTAAAGCCGGCCGCCTGCAAGACTCAAACCTTAAACTCCAAGACCTGTATAAAAAAATGGAGGTGCTCTACCGCGTTTTATGCCGCATGTACGAAAACTCCGAAATTCTGCTCGAAGACATACAAGACGAAGTAGCAGTGCGCAAGCGCGAACGCGAAGCCATCAGGGCCAGTCATTCGGCCATGAAATCGGCCATGAACATCATTTCGGGCGATAAAGACCGCCGCATGATGTTTGACCAAGCCATGGAAGCCATTGCCGATGATATAGGACGAAAAGTTGGCGAAATGGAACATTTTATGGAAATTTCGGAAAACTTTATGTCGTCTATTGACCTGCAAAACGGCGTTTTTGAAGAAAAAGGCCTTGAAATGCTGGATAAATGGGAAAAAGAAGGAACCTCCTTCCTGTTGGGCGCCGATAAAAAGAAAATTATTGACGAAGCCAACACCGAATCGGCTGTGCTGGATCTTGATGCCCCAATCAGCGCCGGCAAACACGAAAAAGGCGAAAAAGGCCAATATTCTGATTTGTTTGATTTTTAACCCCAACCCTATGTTGCTGATGGACAATACATAACAACGGCATATATCAAATGCCATGAAAAGCGCCACAAAAGAAATTTTACCTTTTTATCGGCACTTTTCATGGCATTTTTGCATTTTAGCAATTATAACCAGGCGCTTATTTTTTTACTAACTCAATATAACTTAACTATGGCAACACGTTTAACCGGATTTTCCAAATTTCTCATTACCCTGCTCATTGTGGGTGGTATTGCAGCAGGCTTTTATTACCTGGCCAACAAAACCAATATAATACCCAAAAACAACGGAGGAACCGGAACCACCAATAATACGGGCAACAAGGGCAACACCAACAACAGCGATGTAATAAAAGTAGGGGTAGTAACCTGGGGCGGCTATGCCGGCGGACAGTATTTTAACGAAGGTTTTCAAGCATCGGAAAACTCGCGTTACTACAAAGAGTATGGCTTGAAAGTGGAATTTAAAGTATTAGACGACTTTGCCGCCTCGCGCGAAGCGTTTAAAGCCGATGAAGTTAACCTGCTTTGGGCTACCGTTGACGCTTTTCCTACAGAGGTGGCCAACCTGAAAGAATTTGAACCCCAGATTGTATATCAGGCCGACTGGTCGCGCGGGGGTGATGCCATTGTGGTGCGCCGCGGCATAAACACCGTTGCCGATTTAAAAGGCAAAAAAATTGCCGTTGCCCTCATGACTCCCTCCCACTCCTTTCTGCTTTGGCTGCTGGAAGCCGGCGACCTGAAACCCGCAGATGTGGAAATTGTAGAAGCGCCCAACGCCATAGATGCCGCCGCTTATTTTAAAGCCGGCCGGGTTGATGCCGCCGTAGTCTGGAGCCCCGATGACGAAGATTGCGTAAACAGCGTAAAAGGCTCAAAAGTGCTGAAAAGCACCAAATCTGCCTCCAATATTATTGCCGATATTTTTATTGCAAAAAAAGCATACGCCGAAGAAAACAAAGACAAGTTGCAAAAACTCTTTGAAGGCTGGATGCGTGGCGCCGCCGAAATTAACAGCAATGATGCCAATAAACGCAAAGCTGCCAAAATACTCTCGGAGGGGTTAAACATGCCCGAAGATTATTGCTACAAAGCCATTAACAACGTGCGCCTTTGTACCTACGGCGACAACGTAAATTTCTTTAACCTGAACGGCAACTACAACGGCGTAAAAGGGGAAGACCTCTACAACAAAATGACCAAGGTTTACCAAAACCTTGGTTATGCCAAAAACGATGTGCCGGCCTGGCGCTTAGTAGCCAACCCCTCTTTTATACGCAGCACCTCCTCTTTAACCGGTAAAGAACACCTGGCCGAAGAAAGCACCGATTTTACCCCCGCAACCAAAGAAATGGAAACCGCACCTGCATTCTCCAGTAAAAAAGTGACCATCAATTTCGATTCGGGGTCTTATATGCTTTCCGAAAATGCCAAGCAACTTATCGACATTCAGTTTACCGATATTGCCAAGGCTTTTGGCAACGCCCGTATTCGTATTGAAGGCAACACCGATAACGTTGGCAACCGCGACCAAAACGTGGCGCTTTCTAAAAAACGCGCTCAGGCAGTAGCCGACTACCTTGTTAAAGAATACAACATGGATCCCAACCGCTTTGTAGTTATTGGCAATGGCCCCGATAAACCGGTAGCTGATAACTCAACACCCGAAGGCAAGGCCAAAAACCGCCGCACCGACTTTAACCTGCTGTCTGAAGAGGGTAAAAACTAATAGCAAAACCTGTAGGGAACTAAAAAAGGCAGGCTGCCGCTTGGGTGGCCTGTCTTTTTTTTATTACATGCTGATTGAACCTTTTCTGAAATCGGTTTTACCAATTATGGCATTTATAAGATATGGCACACCTTTTTTAAGACCGGCTTTGGCTTCTTGCAGGGCGGCGGCAAATTCGGGCATGGTTTGTACACGGCGGCCATTTCCTCCAAAGGCTTGCGCTACCATTTCGTAATCGGAATGCGCAAGCGTGGTGGCGCAATCGTCTTTGAGAATGTCAGTCTGGTCGCGGGCAATTTGCGCCCAACTGGCATCATTCCCGATAATTGACACCACAGGCAGATGATGGCGCACAAAGGTATCGTACTCCATAATGCTGTAGGCGCTGCTGCCGTCGCCCCAAACAATATAAACTTCGGCCTGTGGAAAACAGAGCTTGGCGCCAAGGGCAAAACCGGCGCCCACACCCAAAGTGCCAAAAGCGCCGGGGTCTAACCACGACAGGGGTTTTCGTGGGCGCAGGGTATAGGCGGCTGTTCCTACAAAATCGCCTCCGTCGGCAATTAAAATGGCATCGTCGGGCAGTTGTGTTTCCAGATGCTTAAACAGTTGAAGGGGGTTAATACCTTCTACCTCCTGTTGAGCACGCTGGTAAATATCGGTTTCGCGTTTGGCATCGCGGGTATGTAAATCGGCGAGCCAGTTTTTTACTGCATCGGGTTGAGCGGGGTTTAGCTGTGCCAATGCAATAAGGCACTCTCCCGGGTCTGCCAACACAGCCACATCGGGTT
The DNA here is from genome assembly GCA_002212725.1 of Sphingobacteriales bacterium TSM_CSM. Classification (GTDB taxonomy): domain Bacteria; phylum Bacteroidota; class Bacteroidia; order Chitinophagales; family UBA2359; genus UBA2359. The sequence continues at coordinate 36,505 of MTCR01000070.1, forward strand.
TTTTGTTTTTATTAAGGTCTTCCGGGCTGCGGTTAATGGCAATATGTACGGCGTTTCGGTTCAGGTGCCGGCCATAATCCAGCCTGAAATCGCAGGGCACGCCGGCAAGTAAAATTAAATCGGCATCGCGAAGGGCTTCTTTGCGGTGGTGCCGCAATTGCAGGGGATTATCTTTGCCCAGCAGCCCCCTTGCCATACCCGAAAGATATACCGGAATACCCAACAGTTCAATGGCGTTGGCCAGTGCAGCGGATTGTTGCGGGTTCATAATGGCACCGCTACCTATAAGCATAAGCGGACGGTTAGCTGCCGCTATTTTTTGGGCCATACTTGCCAACTGGCTGCCGGTATGCTTCGGGTAAGTTATGGGCGGAACCGGTGTGTTGAATTGTATGCTGTCTTTACCCTTGAAAATGCCCGATACATGCCGGTTTACATACCACTTAATGGCTTTTTCCTGCAAATTTCGGGCAGGGGCATCGTTTTTTGCGCCGTACCACTCGCGCACCAGCGCTTCGTCGTACAGCAGGTCAATGGGGCATTCTACAAAAACGGGGCCCGGCACACCGGTTTGTGCAATAGCAAAAGCTTTTTGCAGGGTTGGTACAATATGGCGCACACATTTTATGGTGGCTGCCCATTTTACATTAGGTTTCATGAGCGCCATCTGGTTAATATCTTGTAAAGAGCCGCGCCCTTTAAGTATAGTAGCTGCCGCGCCACCCAACAACACCAGCGGCACTTGTGCCATTTGTGCATTTTTTATGGCGGTAATGGTGTTGGTAAGACCTGGGCCGGCAGTTACCGCGGCAACTCCGGGCACACCGGTAAGTCGGGCTACGGCATCGGCGGCAAAAACAGCGTTTACCTCATGCCGCGTGTCAATAACCCTTATGCCCGCGCGTTTGGCCTCTACAAAAATGGGCGATATGTGGCCGCCACAAAGGGTAAACAAAAATTTTACCCCTTGTTGTTGCAATACTTTTGCTATTATAGCTCCTCCGTTCATGCGGTTGCAGATGTTTTTTAAACAGTTAATTTATTTAAACCTGATGGCTTTTATGGGGTTAATGGCCGTTACCAGATACGAGGGCCAAACCAGCGCAATAAGGCATACTACCATAGTGGCAAGGTTTAGTACAATAATGGTAACAGGGTTAATATCTATGGGCGCCACACTTAAATAATACGATTCTTCGGGCAAGGTTATAAACCCGAAATGCTGTTGCAACAGGCAAATGCCCAACCCCAATACGTTTCCAATTACCAGCCCCCATCCTACTATGTACATGGCATTGTATAAAAATATGCGCCTTATGCTCCAGTTGGTAGCACCCAGAGCTTTTAAAATGCCTATCATATTAGTTCTTTCTAAAATAAGAATAAGCAGGGCGGTAATCATGTTAATAATGGCCACAATGGTCATCAGCGCCAAAATTACCCTTTCATTCATGTCCTGAAGTTCGAGCCACTCAAAAATATTGGGGTTAATTTCGCGAATGTTTTGCGATTGCAGGTCTTGCCCGGCAATTTGGTAGTAAATAAGGTCGCTGAAATGGTTAAGTTCTTCGGTGTGGTTGAGAAACACCTCAAAACCGCCCACTTCGTCTTCTTCCCACTTATTGAGCTTTTGGATATGCCTTATATCAATAAGGGCGTATTTTTCATCGTACTCCTCCAATCCGGTTTTGTAAATACCCGAAATGGTAAATTTGCGCACCAGCGGCGGGTCTTGCACAAAATACACTGCCAGTTTATCGCCGGTTTTAAGGCTGAGCCTTCGGGCAGTGGTATTTGAAATGAGGATATCGTTAGATTTTACCGTATCAGTAACCGAAATAATATTGCCGTCGGTAAGGTATTCTTTAAAGAATGTCCAGTCAAAATCTTTACCTATGCCTTTCAGCACAATACCTTCAATTTCGGTATCGGTTTTAATAATGCCGGCTTTGTGGGCATACACCTGTATGTGTTTTATGCCGGGTACGGTATCTAAGCCGGGGTAAAACGACTGGTATATGGAAACCGGGTGAATGTCTTCGTAAGATTGGTTGAGGTCGAACTTGCTGATGTGAATATGCCCCCAAAACCCGAAAATTTTACGGCTAATCTGGTTTTGAAAACCGTTTACCGTAGCCGTGGTAATAAGCATTACCGCCACCGACAACGCCACCGCCGCTACGGCAATGGTAATAATAAACCCCGAAAACGAGCGCCCTTTGCCAAATGCTATGCGGCGGGTTATAAACCAGGCTACATTCATACTTTTTATTGCGGTGCTGTACCTTTTGCGCAAAAATAAAACTTTTCGGGGGGTTTTGTATAAAACTTACCGGTTTTTAAGCGTAGGCATAATGTGTAAAGATGCCCGAAGCAAATTATCCTGGTTGGGTTACCGGCTATGAATAGTAAAGTTGCGCCGCTGCCAATGCGCAGCAAAGGGTGGAAAGCCCGATAAAATTGCTTATCGGGCATTTTGGCAGTATTTGCAGCCAATATTTAGGGGTTGAGTTTGCCATAGCGTTACACAAACCGGTTTATATATACCTGCATTAAAGGTGTCAAATCTGTTACCTTGGTTAAGCCACAATGCTTTACGGGCAATTATATTTAAAGATAAAAATTATGTAATCGTGACATTAAAAAAGCAAAATCAAGCTATATTTGACCATCGTGCACAACTATAAGCGCCCTGCTAATGCCGAAAATTATACTGCTTTTTTTGCTTACCATTATGTTAACGGCTTGTGCCAGGAAGCCCCTTGGACAGGAAACACCCCAAATTACAGGTAGTACGCCAATAATACCTACCGATACCCCGCTCATAAACCAACCCGATACATCTGCCCTACAACCCGCCGGTAATATTGCACCACCTGATAAAGCACTTGCGCCGGCAGTATTACCTTCAGATACCGTTAATCCGCCGCCGGTGTTTGAAATGCCCGCCGTAACCGTTGGCGCGCAACGCATGGCCCAATACCTTCCGCTGCTGCAAAACAAACAGGTGGCATTGGTGGTAAATCAAACTTCGGTGGTTGAAAATACGCATTTAGCAGATACCCTGTTGAGTTTGGGGGTACAGGTGCGCAAAGTGTTTGCCCCCGAACATGGTTTCAGGGGCGACGCCGATGCCGGAGCTAAAATATTAAATGCTACCGATGAAAAAACCGGCCTGCCGCTTATATCGTTGTACGGAAAAAACAAAAAACCCACCGCCGCCGATTTACAGGATGTTGACGTGGTAATTTTTGATATACAAGACGTGGGCGCGCGGTTTTATACCTACATATCTACCATGCACTATGTAATGGAAGCCTGTGCCGAGCAGGGTAAAGAAATGTTGGTGCTTGACCGCCCCAACCCCAACGGGCATTATGTTGACGGGCCGGTTTTAGACCCTGCCTACCGTTCTTTTGTAGGTATGCACCCCATACCGGTAGTTCATGGCCTTACAGTAGGCGAACTGGCGCTTATGATTAATAATGAGGGTTGGCTGGCTAACGGCGCGTATTGCAATCTTACGGTAATTCCCTGTATTAATTACACCCACCATACGCGCTACCAACTGCCGGTAAAACCATCGCCCAACCTGCCCAACATGCAGGCTATTTACCTCTATCCCTCACTATGTTTTTTTGAGGGTGCTGAAGTAAGCGTAGGGCGCGGCACCAACAAGCAGTTTCAGGTAATAGGAAGCCCCAAATACCGCTATCCTTTTTCTTTTACGCCGGTAAGCAAACCCGGCGCCACGCATCCTAAGTTTGAAAACCAACCCTGTTTCGGTTTCGATTTATCCAATATTCCGCCCGATACACTCAAATACAAAACGCAACTTGATTTAAACTGGGTAATACGCCTCTATGCCGATTACCCCGATAAACCGAACTTTTTTTCGGACTTTTTTAACAAATTGGCCGGAAACAGCCGGCTTGTTGAACAAATTAAATCGGGCTTACCTATGGATAGCATCAGGCAAAGCTGGCAACCGCAGTTGGAAACGTATAAGCAAAAAAGAAAACACTACCTGCTCTACGAAGATTTTGAGTAACAACCTGTTGCCCCCCTGTTTATAACCCCTGCAAACAAAAAGGCGGGTTGTTTTGTGTAACAACCCGCCCGTATAGTTATGTACCCAACTAAATAAACTGCAAGATAAAATACAATTGAGTTAAAAAAACGAACAGCAAGGCTTTGTCTTAACTGCTTTTTACTTGTTCACAATAATTTGTGCGCCAAGGGCTTGGTTGTCGGTGCCGGCTAAGAAACCTTTGGCAAATACGGTGTAAATTTTACCGTTTTCTACCGTAACAGGCGGCAAGGTTAAAGCAACGGTTGAAGTACCGGCAACCCTTACCTCCAAGTTGTAGGTGCCTGTATCGAGGGGGGTAAACACACTCGATTCTTTAAAAGATACATTGCCAAATACCACTGCTCCACCACCGGCAAGGGCTACATCTACGGCAGGCGCATCGGGGCTAAGGTGAATGAACCGTACATGTGCTTTACCGGCCGCGGGTGCGGTTAAATCATCGGCAAACAAAATGGGTTCAATATTGGCCACCGCATTGCCTGCAAAACAAGAGTAGCTTTTCTCTGCCTCTAAAGCGGGCGTGTTAAAATTGAGCGCAGTTACCACAGGGTTTGAGCCGGCTACATTAACCTTAACATTGCGAACGCCGGGCATTACCTCCAGATAAGCGCTGTTGTTGGGAAATGTAAGCGGGCTGCTGTTTACTTTTACATCATCTACCAACACATCAACACCCGGTGCATCGGGCGAGGCATGAATTACCATTACACGGGCCTGGGGGTCGGTGTTGTCATCGTCATCATCGTTGCAACTGCTCAATACTAATGCAGATACACTTGTAAGAAACAACAGGAAAATCCAAGAAAATTTTTTCATAATACGTTTTTTGTTTTGGTGATTGTTTTGTGTGATGAATGCACTAATAACCCACAGCCGCACCCTTTGTTTAACTTTTTTGTAAAAATCTTAAACAATTATGGTATTGGCCGACAAATTGCTCTTTTTAGCACCCGGGCGTGAACAATTACTTCTGTTTGCGGTTTTTTTAGCTTTTTTTGCCCTGCAAAACGCATTTTAACTAACTTTAACCCTAATAATTGCTTTTGCACTTGATTTGTTACGTACAACATAATAACTTTGCACGCTCAACAAACAATTACCGTTTTAAGCAAGTAAACCAACAAACCAAAACGCTTATGAACATACGGGTTGATAACTTAACCAAACGCTACGGAAACCAAAACGCCATTGACCACATTTCTTTTGAAGTTAAAAGCGGCGAAATTTTAGGGTTTTTAGGACCCAACGGTGCAGGTAAAACCACCACCATGAAAATTATTACCTGCTTTATGGCACCAAGCGAAGGCGATGTGCGCATGGGCGATTACTCGGTATTAACCGATGCCGAAATGCTGAAAAAACGCATCGGGTATTTGCCCGAAAATAACCCGCTATACCTCGATATGCCGGTAATTGAATACCTTCAGTTTTCGGCTGCCATTCAGGGCGTTCCCAAAGAGCAGGTAAAAGGCCGCATTAAAGAAATGGTGCGTCTTTGCGGGCTTGACAAAGAAAAGCACAAAAATATTGGCGAATTGTCGAAAGGTTACCGGCAACGGGTGGGTTTGGCACAAGCCATGATACATAACCCCGACGTATTAATATTAGATGAACCGACCACCGGTTTAGACCCCAATCAAATTGTGGAAATACGCGAATTGATACGCGAAATGGGTAAAGAAAAAACCGTTATTTTCAGCACCCATATTTTGCCCGAAGTAGAAGCCACCTGCGACCGCGTAATTATTATTAACGATGGTAAAATTGTGGCCGATGGCGCCCCCAGTGAACTGCGCAAGCAGGCCAGCGGCGCCGAAGTCAGCCGCCTGCGCATTGAAGACGGCAACCCCAACAACATTCTTGAACAACTGCGCACCATAGATACCATTGCATTAGCAGATTTTAACGGTTTTACCTATACCGTAGAAAGCAAAAGAGGCGAAACCTCGCGAAGGGCAATTTTTAAACTTTGTGTTGACAATAACTGGGTAATTACCGAAATGTCGCCCATTGAGCGCGATTTGGAAGAGGTATTCCGCAATGTAACCATGGGATAAACTGCGCCTGACCACCAACAACATTTCTTTTTTTATACGTTCTTTACAACTGCCACCATAAACCAAAACAGCATTACCAATGAACAAAATATGGGTTATAGCCAAACGCGAACTGAGCACGTTTTTCGACTCGCTCATTGCCTATATCTTGCTGATAGTTTTCCTGGGGTTCAGCGGCTTTTTTACCTGGCTCTATGGCTCCGATGTGTTTCTTACCGGGCAGGCCAGCATACAACCGTTTTTTGCCATTGCCTACTGGACCCTGTTCTTTTTTATTCCTGCACTGACCATGAAAATGTTTGCCGAAGAAAAAAATACCGGCACTATTGAACTGCTGCTTACCAAAGCCGTATCTGATTGGGATGTAATTATAGGTAAATTTCTGGCATGCCTTACCTTGGTAGGCATTGCCATTGCTTTCAGCCTGCCCTGGTACCTTACAGTCTGGTGGCTTGGCCCGGTTGACCACGGCGCTGTTTGGTGCGGCTATATCGGGTTATTGCTCATGAGCGCAGCCTATATTGGCATTGGCCTGCTTTCCAGCAGTATAACCAACAGTCAGATTGTGGCCTTTTTGCTGTCATTGCTCATAGGTGTCTTTTTTCTCATTTTGTTTCAGGTACTGGCAAACAGCATGTCGGGTATATTCTCCTACGTGTTTGATTACCTCAGCATCTCCACACACTTCGAGTCAATTACCCGTGGGGTTATTGACAGCAAAGATGTATTTTACTTTTTATCAATTGCCATAGTGTGTCTGGTAGCCACCGAAGCCATTTTGTCGCAACGCAGGCTGCTGGACAGGTAGTTCCTGTATTATTAACCTAAATAAAGAAAACTATGGGAGGGTCATTAAACATAGGAAAACTTGCCGGCATAAAAGTATATGTGCATTGGACATTTCTTATACTTATTGCCTACATAGTTTTCAGCGGTTTTTCATCGGGGCAGCAAGCCATTGGCATTGTGTATAATATTCTGCTGGTGCTTTCGGTGTTTACCTGCGTGGTGCTGCACGAGTTGGGTCATGCGCTTGCAGCCCGCCGTTATGGCATTGGCACGCGCGATATTACCCTGCTGCCTATTGGCGGCGTAGCTTCTTTAGAAAACATACCCGAAAACCCCAAACAAGAACTGGTGGTTGCCATAGCCGGGCCATTGGTTAATGTAGCCATTGCCGCCATTTTGTTCGGGGTAATAACCCTCTTCCTGAACACTACCCTCTTTGCGCCCGAAAACATAGAAGCAACACTGGCGCATTTAAATCTTAACACCTTTGTAGTAAACCTGCTTATGGTTAACATTATGCTGGTTGCCTTTAATGCTATACCCGCTTTTCCAATGGATGGCGGCCGCGTGTTAAGAGCCTTGCTGGCCCTTAGCATGGACAGAACAAAAGCCACCCGAATTGCTGCAAGCATAGGACAGTTTATTGCCATCTTGTTTGTATTTGCCGGTTTGTTTTATGTAAAAAACCCTTTCCTTATTTTTATTGGCGTGTTTGTGTATCTGGGTGCCATGGCAGAGGCCAATGCAGTAGCTACGGGTGCAGTTTTATCGGGCTTTACCGTGCGCGATGCCCTGCGCACCCGCTATACCCTGCTCGATGCCACCAATACCCTGAAAGAAGCAGTTTCGGAACTCATTGCCGGAGCCGACCAGGATTTTATTGTTACCGAAAACAATAGTATTGCCGGCGTATTAAGACGCAAAGAACTTGTTAAAGCCCTTGCAGAACATGGCCAACATGCCGAAACCACGCTTATTGCTCCATTTATAGAACGCAACCTGCCCTACCTGCAACTTGATGATGACATTAAGGAAGTTTACCCCATGATGCAGCAAAACGGCTTCAGCATTTTACCTGTTTTAGACCCCGATGGTAAACTGGCAGGCGTACTCGACCTTGAAAACCTGACCGAATTTGTCATGATCCGTTCGGCAATTATTGAAAACAAATAAACGCAGTTGTTAAACCAAATAAATTACCTAAACCGTATGCTCACCAAAAGCGCTGTTCGTTTGAGAATTGTATTGCTGCTGGCCATTGTTGTTTTACTCAATCTGGTGTTCAGCAAATTTTTCTTGCGGCTCGACTTTACAGGCGATAAACGCTACACCCTTAGTAAAGCTACCAAAAATATTCTGAAAGAACTGCAGGAACCGGTTACAGTTACCGCCTATTTTTCTAAAGACCTGCCGCCGCAAATTGAAAAAGTGCGCAGCGATTTTGAAGAAATGCTGGTAGAATATGAAAACCGTTCGGGCGGAAAAGTAGTGTATGAATTTGTAAACCCCAATGAAAGCCCCGATAAAGAAAATGAAGTAGCCCAACAAGGCATACAACCGCAAGTGGTAACGGTGCGCGAAAGCGATCAGGTAAAACAACAACGCGTGTACCTGGGGGCCAAACTTCAATATGGCGACGATAACCATACCGATGTAATACCGGTTATTCAGCCCGGCGCCGCTATGGAATACGCCCTTTCTACGTCTATTAAAAAATTGTCGGCAACCAACAAACCGGTATTGGGTTTTGTAACCGGCCACGGGGAAGCGCGCCCGCAGGCTATGCAACAACTAATGCAATCGCTCAACATCTTATACACTGTTGAACCGGTTGCGCTTACCGATACTACCCGGCTTGAAAAATATAAATCGCTGGTAATTGTTGCACCTACCGACTCTTTTTCGCAAAATCAACTCACACAGTTAGACCAGTTTCTGGCATCGGGCAAGGGCATTTTAATGGCTCTTAAACGGGCTAATGCCGATTTGCAGCAAAGCACCGCCACTGTTGTAAGTACAGGGTTGGAGGGTTGGTTGGCACAAAAAGGGGTTACCCTTAACGAAGATTTGGTAATTGACCAGAAATGCGGCAACATAACCATACAGCAGCAACAGGGTTTCTTTGTTTTTAACCAGCAAGTGCCGTTTCCTTACATTCCGCTTTTCGATAAATTTAATGAACACCCTGTAACCAAAGGACTTGAAATGGTTATGCTGCCTTTTGCCAGTTCTATTACCTATCAGGAAAAAAGCCCGACAGTTACCTATACGCCTTTGGCACTTACCTCTGCCAATTCGGGCGCCGAAAAACTGCCGGTTACGTTCAATGTTCAAAACACCGGCTTGGGCAATTACGATTTTTATACCAAAAATCTGCCTGTTGCCTGCGCTTTAGAGGGCAACTTATCGGGCAATACCCCTTCTAAAATGGTTGTTTTTTCTACTGCCGATTTTATCATTAATGGCGAGGGCGAGCGCGGTCAACAACAACAGCCCGATAATATTAACTTCTTTTCAAACGGTATTGACTGGCTTTCTGATGACACCGGCCTGAACGAACTGCGCACCAAAGCCGTTACCTCGCGCCCCATTAAAAGAGAATTGTCTGACAGCGAAAAACAGGGGGTTAAATGGGTTAACTTTTTACTGCCGCTTGGGTTGGTATTAATGTATGGCTTTTTGCGCTCCCGGGGCCGAAAAACACAAAAACGCATTTGGGAAGCAGAGCGATACTCGTAATTCTGCAATGGCTTAGTTGCCCTTGTTGGTAGTATCTTACTCCAACAAGGGCAAAAAACCTTATTTCTGCGCAATAATTTAAGGGTGTTGTTTTAAACCTGCTATTTATTCAGCAGGTTGTCCAACTGGACAATCAATTGGTTGTTGGTGGGGTTGGGTGCGTTTGGATTTACCATAACGCCTTGCTTGCTTACAAGCATATAGCGGGGTATAGCGCCCAGTTGCCATAATTTGGCAACTTCAGTTGTTAACGCAGAATTCAGCAGGTAATGGTAACCGTTCACACCCAGTTCGGCAATTTTAGTGCGCCATTTATCGGCAGTTTGGTCTAATGACAGGTATAAAAACACCACGTCCTCGCCTTCATACATTTGCTGCAACGCTACCGAATGTTCCATTTCCTGAAGACATGGCGCACACCATGTTGCCCAAAAATCAATATAAACTACCTTGCCCCAAAAAGGGTTGAGTATATTTTGCAGTGTTGTTTGTTCATTTGGCAACAAAACGGTAAGCTGTGCGTCGGGGGGTAAATGCAGGTTTTCTATTGCTGCAGTATAGGTGTATCCATCCGACGAACGCCATATTGTTAGATGGGGGTTTGTGTGCCTACCTTTGCGTGGTACAAAATTACAAATTTATGGCACAGAGACAAAGAAAACAGACAGAAGCGCGTATG
>MTCR01000099.1 GCA_002212725.1 Sphingobacteriales bacterium TSM_CSM
GCCAAGGTTAGCCTATGAACGCCCAAATTTACCAATTCCTTTTGAAACATCCGCCATTCAGCTTTCTGGATTTGGCAGATATTGACCTTTTAACACAAAAGGCAACCACTGCTCTTTTTAGCAATGGTGCGCTCATATATGTGCAGCAAAAGAGCGAGGTAAATCAGATTGCCGTAGTAGCAAAAGGGGCGCTCAAAATTTTTTTGGTGAAAGAAAACGAAAATTTGTTGCAGCAATACCTCGAAGAAGGCGAAATATACGGCGGCATTTCGGTATTGTTGAATGAAGGCATTTCGCTGCGAACGGTTCAGGCTTGGGGTAGTACCGAACTAATTTTAATTCCGGCCGATGATTTCAGGGTGGTTTGCGAGCACAACAAAGAATTTACCGATTTTTTTACCGACCTGTTTAGCCGCCGCATGATGAACCGCGCTTATGCCGAATTGATTTCGGCTTCGTGGGCTGATAAATATGAGGAAACCGACGCCGAGCGCATGTTTTACAACCGCCAGATAACCGACCTTTTTGAAGCCGGTTTTGCCCGGTGCCACCTCTATACACCCATACAACAGGCTGCCCAAATTATGACCCAACAAAAACAGGGCGCCATTTTAATTTATGACCACGACGATGCTTACCAAGGCATTGTAACCGATAATGACCTGCGCCGCAAAGTGGTGGCCTGTGCCCTTGACCTGAATACGCCGGTTTCGGAAATCATGTCGAAACCTTTGCTTACCATAGATTATGACGCTTTTACCTCCGATGCCGTGTTACTTATGATGCAACGGGGTATTAAACACCTGGCTGTTGCCGACCAGAACGGCCAGATAATAGGCATGTTAACCAACCGGCACTTAATTATTTCGCAGGGGCAATCGCCGGTACATTTGGTAATGCAAATAAACCGCGCTCATTCTGCAGATGAACTCAACGGCATTACCCGCATTTTGCCCGGCATTGTGCAGCATATTTTAAACAGCGGCGCCCGTGCAGATGTTATCAGCCGGGTAATTACCGCCGTTTCCGATACCGTGCTGCACAAAGTAATGGAGTTTTCCCTGCAGGAACTTGGCCCGCCACCGGCACCGTTTGTGTTTATGGTGTTGGGAAGCGAAGGGCGCGGTGAACAAACCCTTAAAACCGACCAGGATAATGCCCTTGTTTATGCCGATATGCCCGATGAAGAAACAAAGCAGGCAGCCGAAACTTATTTTCTCAAATTGGGCAAGTTGGTGTGCAACCGGCTCAACAACGCCGGCTACGATTTTTGTACCGGCAATATTATGGCCGGAAACCCGCAATGGTGCCAGCCGCTGAGCCGGTGGAAAGAGTATTTCCGCAACTGGGTGTATGCCTCCGAAACATCGGGGTTGCTGAACAGCACCATTTTTTTCGATTTTAAGGCAGGTTATGGCAACGTTGAATTAACCAACGACCTGCGAGCCTACCTTTTTGAACTGCTTAACCAACGCGGCGAATCTTTTTTCTTTCACCTGGCATCTTGCGCACTTCAAATGCGACTGCCCGTTGGCATGTTTGGCGGATTTTCGGTAAGCTCGGTAGGAAAACAGCAACATGTTTTTGATATTAAAAAAGCCATGATTCCACTGGTTGATTATGCCCGAATTTATGCACTGGAGAACCATATTACGCACACCAACACTTTTGAGCGCTTCGAAAAACTGTACGAAAAGGGCATCTTAAATGCCCAGGATTTTGAGGCACTGTTTCAGGCGTACCATTTTCTCATGAAATTCAGGCTGTTGAGGCAAGTGCAGGCAGTAACCGAAGAAAACCGCGCACCCGACAATTACATAAACCCCGACAAGCTAACCCAATTAGAGAGAAAAATGTTGAAAGAAATCTTTGCCCTCACCGAAAAACATCGCCGCTACATGCAAATGCGGTTTACAGGCAGATAAGAGTGGTACTATAATAAGGGCAGAAACAAGCCAAGCCGGTAAAACTCGGCAGAATAGCCCCCGCTTTGGGTATCGGTAAAATTTTTACCGGCCGAGAACCGGAAGAAATAGCCTTTTTCGAGGGTAAATTTAACGTATGCACCTAACCAGTGGTATAAACTTTTAGCGTTGCCATCTGTAATTCGGGTTATGCGAAACTGTTCGTAATGCACACCGGCCGAAACATGCTTGTACAAGACAGCGCCCGCATACAGCCACCCAAGGAAGTAATCGGTGGTAATTGGGCCTTCTTTTCGCAATGATTTGTAGTATGCGCCGTAAAATTCAGATTCAAAACGCCCTTTATTATAAAAGGCTGCCAGATTGGGCACCATTCCATCGGCAATAACGCCCTGTTGTCCGCCCGAAAGCAATTTGCCGTGGGTAAACCCTACCGAGGGGTTAAGCAGTAACCCTTCAGCAACCGTAAAGCTAACACCGGCGCCGGTTTCCAAAAACCAATCGGTGCCTGCACCGGCATTGGCAAAAGAGGGGTTGGTCCAGAAAATACCGTAAAAAGTAAGACTAAGGTTGGGTTTTAGCCCGAAACTGCCGGCTGCAATGGGGTAAAAGCCAAAGGCGGCATCGTGTGTTGCGGTAACCGATAGCGTGGAAGCAGGTTTTTCTGATTGGGCATACACTATAGAAAACCGGCAGAGAACTAATAAAACCAATAAAAAAGCAATGAACGGATGAGAAAGTTTCATAGTGCAGCTATTTTAGGTGAATGAATAGTGTAAAGACTGTGCCTAAAGGTAAAAAAAATTTGTAGGGGCGTATATATTGTGCATTGGCGTGCACACAAAATAAGGCGGTTTATTGAGCCATATTGTTTGATTGAGAGAAAAAACATGGCGCCGTCATTTAAGTACAAATATAACGGTGGATTCATGCCAAATAAAAAATAAATTCACAAAAAACCTCAAAAAAAATTTGGTATTTTAAAAAATATGGTGCAGTTTTGTACAAACGAGTAAAAACTACCCGTAAAGCAGGGCTTCTACCCCCTGCCTGCGGAAAAAGTGGCGCCATACAATGGGAACAAAGTTTATTTCTTTTTTCACAATTTTTAAGCAAATGCAGTATGAAAAAGACATGGTTTTTTCGTTCCGCCGCAACACCCGCGGCAAATTTGGTTATTGTTGTTGCCCTTTTTCTTAATATTACGGGGGGGTAATGTGTTAGTGGGGCAAGCTATTCCCGACTGTGAAGAGCCGATTCCACTATGTGATTTAATTTGCAATCCTAATTTTACAAATTTAGATTGCGTAGGGCTTTATTCAGATGTACACATGCCTTCCTATTCTATGACTACCTGTTGTGACGGTGGGTGTAGTCCCTTTCCCGGATGGGATAATATTTACCACACACCCGACTATATTGATGGGGGACTACTTACGCCAAGTGGTGACAACGAAGCTATGAGAATGTTTACTGCATATTCCGAAGAATGTACTTTGTCAGAAGGATTAATTACAGGAGTAAATGTGCTGCCCAACAAAGACTACATGCTTATCTATACCCGAACCGGATATGGCTATCCTTTTTTAACCGGAGGAAGTTCCAATCCCTTTTTCGCCTCATCATTTTGTAGTGACTGTTATTTCAGTTATCAGGATGCACTCACTTCGTCAATTGACCGTTTATATATACGGTTGACCAATGCGGTCGAAATTCCATGGGATTTAGATGTTGATATAATGTGTAGTCCCGAACTTAGCCCACCCGATGATTTTGTAACTATTACCACAACCGGCTTATCGTCATCGCCAACGGCTTATTCTGAAGCCAATATAGATGCTGACATTGCATCCGGATTGCCTTGGTATAAAAATAGCTTGTGTTTTAGCACAGGAGCATCCGATAATTGGGACAGGCTTTATTTTTACCCCCTTGTTTATAGTCAAGCCGGATGGTTTATAATAGATGAAATCAGACTTTACGAAGACGATTTTCCAACCATTCCCGCTACATACTATACCTGTCCGGGCGAAACAATCACTATCGGCTCTTCTTTTTGTGCCGACGAAGCAACGGATATTGAGTTTCAATGGGAAATTTTCGTTTCCGGCTCTTGGCAAATAATACCCGGAGAAACACAACCACAACTTACAGTTACACCTATTAACTCATCTGAGCTATACAGACTTACAAGAACCTTATTGCCCAACCCCGATGCCCCCATATTAAATAACTGTATAGATGCACAGGTTGAAATTACGGTAAATATGGTTGATATTGAGGAACCGGTAAGTTCTTATCAAGCACTGGCTTGTTGTCTCAATAATGTGGATTTCCTTTTAGACCAAAGTTCATCCGGTCTTAGTCAGGTCTATGACAATATGGCATACATCGTACAAAACTCCGGACAATGGAGTACCGCAACAAACGAATTAGTCAATGTTTTCGGGACCCCGTCGGGCGGATTTATCAATATAAACGCCGACATCATCATTCCGCGCGGTATTGACCTTACGCTCAATTCCATGCAAATGTATTTTGGTTCTCAAGAACGTATTATTGTAGAACCGGGCGCTTCGCTCACTATTGGAAGCGGAACTATTCTGGATGCCATCAACTGCCATGTTGTTTCGCAGGGAATAAGAGTTATTGGCCCCGGTTGGGGTAATCAGAGGGCAATCTTATCTGATGGACTGCCCAATTATGGCGTACTGCATCTTTTAACGGGCAGTACTAATAGTCGGTTAGAAGATGCCATAATAGGTATTGCCGGCATGTTTGTTCCTTTATTTGATGTAAATAATATGGCAAGCCAGATTGTTGCACAGCAAAATGTACTTTGCGCCAATCCGTCCGATTTATTATGCCAAACGCTAACACCCCTGGTATTGCAGCCTGCTACCAATAGTACAGCGGCACAAACTACCGCCGGTGGGGTAATACAGTCGCAAGGCGGGGTAATTTCCAATTGTTTTCAGGGTATAAACCTTAGTTGGTATGTCAATACCGCCCCATTAGGAACAATAGCTTCCATTATTGAAGGAACCTCTTTTTATTGCAGCAGCAGCGGGTTGCTCTATCCGTTTAATGTATTGCCGGGCATAGCCCCGCTCCAAGCCGAAGCGGGCATCTATGGCGAAACCTACTCGCGCCTGTTAATACGAAACGGTAATACCTTAGGAACCTTTTTGGACGGAAACCTAAAGTACGGTATTCGCGGGTTTAGCATCAACAGTTGGACCATAGAAAACAATCAATTTCAAAATTGTACTGTTGGTTTATCGCTGGCAGGAAACACATTTTCTACCGCCAACACCTACCATGTAACCCGAAACGTTTTTACAACCTGCACCTTTGCCATACAGGTATTTGGCGGCAGGCTCAATACCAATGCCAATACCATACAGGGCTTGCCCGGTACGCTCACTCCCTCGTTTGGCATAACAGCCGTCAGGTCGCAGCTAAATATCTATAACGACCAAATTAGCAATACCTATGCCGCATTTGTATTGCTCAATAATTCATGGGCTACCAACATCGTACAGGAGTGCGCGGTACAAAACAACCGTATAGGCACCTGGCTCATTGGCAATAACGATGGCTTATTTTTATACTGCAACCAGTTTATCAATAATACCGTACCCTGGCTCTTGCAAGACGATACCGCCGGAGCAATTGCCGGAATGTTAGACGACCAAGGAAATTGCGACCCGTCTTTCCCCACGCCTGCCGACAATGTCTTTGTAAACAGTGTTTTTCCCGATATTACCTCATTTATTGCAGATGGGTTTGTGTACTACCACCATCCCGTACCCCAACTCACCCCTACTATAGTTGATTGGGGAGGAGCAACTACTACTGCAAGTCCTTGTCCATCAGGTAACACAGTTAGTTGCTCAACTTGGCAGGAAATACCCGATGGTATGGTAGCCGGTTTAGACAATGAAAAATTTATAGATTATGTGTTACTCAAAAAGTTTTGGAACTACCTCTTAGATGAACAAGATACCGTTGCGGCAGTAGGCTTGCTAAACTCTTTAGAAACCAATTTAGCAATACAGCTCAAAATAGCCATCGCCATGGAGCAATACAACTTTGCTGAAGTTCAAACTCTTAAAAACACGCTTCCCGATACAGACGAAGAAACCTTACACTACAAACAGTTACTGCAATTAGAAATCACTCTGCATCAAAGCGAGCGTACCTATACTCAACTTACTCCAGAAGAAGAAATATTGGTACGCCAAATTGCCACCACCAATACCTTAACTGCTATGGATGCCCGTATAATTTTATATACTGCTTATGGCGAAGAGATTATGTTTACTCTGCCACAAGTACCCGCCCTTGTAGCCGAAGAAACAGGCAATTGGAACATACATTTTAAAACCAATGCAACCGATTTATCTGGCAAAGTAAGAGTGTATCCCAACCCTGCAAAAGAAAAAATAAATATTCAAATTCATTTGTCAGAAGCGGTACCCACGTACCTGCAAATATATGATGCAAAGGGTACGCTTATTCAGCAAACTGTCCTATCAGATAGCATTACAACGTTAACATTTAATATCGCACAATGGGCAAGTGGTTTGTACTACTACCGAATTGTAAGTGATAAGAATACCCCTTTAGTCGGTAGATTTGTAGTAATAGACAACCACTAATCTTACAAAATACCTTGTCAAGAATTAAATTGGCAAGGTATTTCTTTTTCAACCTACATCTATAGTTATGAAAATAATACTATATTTTTTATTAGTAGTTTTTTGTTTCCAATCATCAAATGCTCAGATAAAATACTATGAGAAAGAAATAGGATGGACAGATGCACAATCTGCTCATGATATATTTATTGTATCTGATTCAATGATGGCTATGCTATGTTGGGGATGGTCATTTGCTGAAAGCGATAAAACATATACCTTATTCACAGATATCAATGCGGATCAACCTGTTGTAAAAGGTTATTATTCCCAAGGGGAAAGGGTACCAATGGACATGATAAGAACCCCCTTTGGCTACGCCTTTTGCGGCTCGACAAACAATGGTATGGAAGACCCCTTTGGACAAACTTACGACTACCAATATTTGATGGAAGTAAACCATCAAGGCGACTCCATCAGATATTACGACTTGCGCGAATTTTTATATCAGGGTTTTGCCATGTGCATGTTATACTACCCCGAAACCAATACCTATTACGTAGGCGGCGAAGCATTTATCAGTACCATGCCCACCAGTATGTGGCTCATGAAAATAACCAACGGCGAAATAGTTTGGCGCAGATACTACAGCGATTATGCTCACCGGAATGCCATTAGAAAACTGCTTCCCTCACCCGACGGAGGGATGTATGCCGTAGGCCAGGTTGATGTTTATCCGGGTTTTCATTTTGGCAACTATTTTTTGGCAAAAATAGATACCAATGGTAATATGGCATGGAGCAAAACTTATACCGTTGGTTTTGAAGACCAATGCATTGATGGTTTACAAACGTCCGACGAGGGTTTTTTGATAGCCGGGGGCAGCAATCGCCCCAATCCTATAAATGACAACAAATTATATCCTACTCTATTGCGCTTAGATGCCAATGCTGATACGCTATGGAGTAAAATTTATTTTCTCGAAAGTTTAGGTGGCGGGTACATAGCCAAGGCATTTGAAGATGCAAATAATTTTGTGTGCATAGGAGGGAAAAGAGATGCAGCAGGTAGCTATACTAAAGCCTTCATCATGAAAGTTCGCGGCAGTGATGGCGAGCCTTTGTGGGTGCGTTTTTATGACTATGGCATCAGCCACGATTATTTCTATAATTTTACCCCTGTTCCACAACCTTTGGGCGGTTTTGTGTGTGTGGGCAGGGCAGATACTTTAGAGTTAATTCCCCCTATACTTTGGTCTTTGGGCAGGGCATACATCGTCAAAACCAACTGTATGGGTTTACTTACCGTGCCAAAAGCGCAGTTTACCCTCTCCCAAAACCCCGATTTTCCTAATAACTTCATCTTCACCAACCAAAGCCAATACACCTACCCAGATAGTATAGACGGCGGCTACTACCATTTAGATTGGGGCGATGGCAGCCCGCCCTACCTCTGCGGGCAAGGCTACAGCCTCTGCTCAGAAAACACCATACCCCACACCTACCAAACAGAGGGCATTTACGGCGTTACCCTGCAAGCCATCGTTTGTAATGATACCTCGGTAGCCGTGCAATCGGTTTGTTTGGGGGTAGAACCCAACCCGCAAGCCGCCTTCACCTACACCGATTTTGGCGGCATGGTACAATTTACCAACCTCAGCCAAAACAGCTACCTTGCGCAAGGTGGCTACTTTAGCTGGGATTTTGGCGATGGCAGCCCGCCCTCCTCCGCAGAACACCCCACCCACGAATACACAGAAAACGGCATCTACACCGCCACCCTAACGTTAATAGTGTGCCAGGACACCTCGGTTTACACGCAAGAAATAGCAGTGCAAACCGTAGGCATTCCAGAAAATTCCCCTCCTGTGGAGGGGTCAGGGGTGGTCGGGGTGGTAGTTTACCCCAACCCTGCCCAAAACACCCTGCAAATCACCCTTGCTCCATCACTTTCCCGCCCGTTGAGCGAAGTCGAAACGGTTTTTTCCCTATACACCCCCGCCGGTCAGTTGGCGTTACAAACCCCGCTTGTTTCGACAGGCTCAACAACCGCAAGCACTGCAACCCATACCCTATCGGTGGCGCATCTGCCGGCGGGCATCTATTTTTATATGGTTAGTGTTGTCGGAGGGGACTCCGACAACGGCAACAACAATGGCGACAACAACAACGGCGGCAAGGTATTGGCGCGGGGTAAGGTGGCGGTGGTGCGATGATAGTCTTAAAGTACTGCTGAAGGAGGTTTTGTCCCGATAATTCGACTGCTCCAATTATTTGGTGGTGGGTGGGTATTCAGGGAGGTAATGGAATTGTATGGTTGCCCGGCTATAATTGCAGCATACCGTTAATAAAAGCCGTCTGAAAAATTTGGTTTCAGACGGCTTTTAAAAAATTACCGGAGCCTCCCATGGGATTTGAACCCACGACCTGCTCATTACGAGTGAGCTGCTCTACCGCTGAGCTAAGGAGGCAAACACATTGCCCCGTGAGGAGAGATGTTGGTAAAAAAAGTCGGGGTGACTGGACTTGAACCAGCGACCTCTACGTCCCGAACGTAGCACGCTACCAACTGCGCTACACCCCGAAATGGTAAAGCGGGCACAAAAATAAATAATTTGGCGGTATTTTTAGTTCCTCAAGGTAATTTTTTTGTGCATGGAGGGGTTAAAATTTAAAATACTCTTCGAGTAGTTTTTTGTAGTAGGGCTTTTTGGGTATTCCGCCGGCATAACCGGTGCAATCCATAAATTTAGTTTCCAATAATTGCCACAGGTCGGTATGTCCTTTATCATAGCCTAAAGCCCAAATACCAATGCCGCCCAATTGGTATTCATAGGTAAGGTCGTATTTAAGGTTCAGGCTTTCGGGGTTTTCAAACCAGCATTGCCTTATATCGGCAGATTTAGATTTAACAATGTATGGAGTAGCGCTTCGGTTGTCCCAGCGTTCGCGGTATTTGCCCACATAATCGTTTTTAATTTGCGAGTAGGTAGGCGTTTGCACATAAGAGGTAGTTGCCGAGGGCACCGATGAGCTTTGTGTTTGCCACTCACGGCCGTAGTAGGGCACGGCCAGTATAAATTTGGAAGGGTGTACACCCGAAACGAGGTATTTGTTCAGGGTGGCTTTCAGCGAAATATAGCCCTCCAACGGGGCCACCGGGCCGGCATGTTTGCTGTCGGCGCAGTAGTAGTCGTAAGCCATAATGACAAAATGAGCGGTGTAGGGTGCCAGTGAGTTTACATCGTAAGTGTTGTTGTAGTCAATTGGGGGCACTGCAATGGTAATGGTAGTACCCGGGCGTTCGGTTTTAAACCGCTCATACAGGTAAGCGACAAATTTTGTGAAATTAGCCTTATCTGATTTATAAATTTGTTCAAAATCAAGGTTTACCCCGTCTGCCTTCCTTAAATTCAGCAATTTTATTATTTGGGTGGCAAAATTATTCCACGCCTTGGGGTTTCGCAAAAAGCGGGAGTTGGCGTTATAACCAAAATTGGTAACGCAAAGATCAACTTTGCAACCGGCCATTTGAGCATAGGTTATAGAATTGGTGGTTTCCCAGCTGTGTATGCTTTTATATCCGCCGGTAGCAGCATTCAGTTCATACGAGAAATAGCAGAAGGTGCTCAACAGCCCGAAATCGTAGTAGTTGTAGTATTCAGAACCATACCAATAAGGGTGATAACCATACACTTCCTTGGTAAGCAGGCATTTGGAAGACCGTTTACTCTCTGCAAATCCCGATTTGAGATATTGCATAAGCTGACGGGTAATACCGGCGCTGTCTTTGGGTTCGGCAATTTCTTCGGTTTCGTGCATTTGCAACTGCTCTTGCCTTACCGATACAAAATTGGTGTCGGGGGTTTCTTCAGCCGTTTCCTGCGCCAGCAAGACATAACAACTGCAAACCATTGGAATGAGTATTTTGAAAAGTGTTTTCATAAACCTATGGTGAAAAAGCGTAGTAGGATATTGAAATTTGATGTCGGCAAGTACCTTAAATATAAAAGTAATTTGGACGGAACACTACCAAATTGTTATAACCTTCAATTATTGATTACCTGAGTTGTTTGTTGTTAAATAACTCTGTCCCGGCAATTTAATTGTGCAAAGTTAGTAATGGAACTGTAAAAATAACATAAAAAAATACCCCCGACATTGAGAAAAAATGCCGGGGGTTACCCATTTACAACCAACAATGTAACTACAAGACTAATTACGTATTTATTGTTTTATAAAAGAAGCAGTTAAAGTTTGCGCACCTGTTTTTACTTGAACAAAGTACAGTCCGGCAGGCAATTCAGGTAATTTGACGTTTAAAAGGCCTGTTTGGTTTATTGAGGTGGCTAATTTAACACATCTTCCCATCAGGTCATATACCCCAATAGTCGCATTGCCGACATTTGTTTCGGGTAGCAGCACAAATAAATTGTCTGATTGCAGCGGGTTGGGATACACCCTGAGCGTTTTAGAACCCGTAACAACGGGAATGGCATTGGTCGTATCGCAAAAAAATTGGTTAACATAAACCAGATGGTAAGTGGTGGTAACCTGTCCGGTGCCCCAATTGTAGCTGGTATAGGTGTAAAGGGTGGTGTCTTGCGGCCATGCGTATGGGGTGGGGCAATTGCTGCAACTAAGGTTGGCGGTTGGTGTCCATGAGTAGGAAAATTCAGGAATATCGGAGTATTCGGGTAAAAATTGCAGGGTATCGCCCGGGCAAAGTTGGTAATAGAGGGTATCAGACGAGCAGTCTGCCACAAAAATTTCATAAACTCCGTAAGCTGGGTCGCCACCAAAAGTAGAATTCATGGTAAGCACATAGGTTGTGTTTTCCTGCGGTGTGGCAACGGGGTTAGGGCAAAATGCACAACTAAGCCCGGTGGTTGGCTCCCATGAGTAGAGTGTATTTGGAATTGGAGGATTTCCAAGTGTGATGCTGTCGCCCTGGCAAATGGTATAAGAATACAATGGGTAGCAGTAATGACCGTACACAAAAAAGTGTTGTATAGAGGGTGGTCCGCCAACGGTGCTAAGTGTGGTAAGGGTATAGGCTGTCAACTCATCGGGCGATGCCATAGGGTTTGGGCAATCTGCACAACTCAGGTCTGTTGCCGGGCTCCATATATATATGGTATTAGGTGTAAACGGAACTCCAATTTCTACCGCACTGTCATGGCATACATCGTAGGTGGTAATTTCACATTGTCCGGGGGTATAACTCAAAACGCCGGCACGCGTGGCATAGCAACTGTTAATATAAGAAACGCCGTTACAGCCGCAAACAGGTTCGTAGTCAACAGGGCAGGGGTCGGTATTTACTGCATTGGGGTTGGTACATGGCGCAAAAACAGAAGGTTCGCCACAAACACCCGGTACAAACGAAGTTACACCCGAGTTTCGGGCTATACAATCGTTATCGTAAGTAACGCCATCGCAACCGCACACCGGCGCATAAATAGCCGGGCAAGGGGCAACAGGGTTTATTTGTGCAGGGTTTATACAATCTGGCACCATTCCGCATATACCCGGTACCGATGAGGTAATACCGCTTGAAAAAGCGGCAGAACAAAAGGTGGCGTAAGAAACACCGTTGCAGCCGCAAACGGGTTCATAAGCAAACAGGGTATCGTTACATCCAATGCCATTAAGTAAAGTTGTGTCAATACACCCGCTGCTCACATTACAGTATAAGTTGGCATTAACTATTTCTAAGCTGCCAGTAATAGTTTCAAAAAAGTTCGGACAATTGCCTATATTGCCCCCAAAACCGCCCATGCTGCATAACAGCGAGCCGGCGCAGGTATAAACCTCCACCGGAAAATCGGCACAAATTGTACTGGGGGTAGTGTAAAAAACATACTGCCCGTTGTATTGGGCTTGGTTAATGGAGGCAATACAGGAAAACGGCTGACACATTTGTGTAGCAAGCGAATCTAAAAACGGGAGTTCTTCAAGCGGCGATGCTATGCCGCAAGGTAAGCCGCTTTGCGCATCTGCTTTTTGCACTCCATACACAACCAAAAAAACACCAATCAACACAACTAACAATTGTTTTTTCATGACTTCACAATTTTGTGAGTGAATAAATTTACTGCAATTTACCAAATTGTCCTTATCTTAGTACGAAATTTGGAAAGCAAGCGTTGGCTGCAAAAGCAGGCTTAAAAACAATTAGTCTTTTGCCCGACCAATGCTAACTAATATATTGAAAAACAAAAGCAAATTAACAGAAAATCAAAAAATGCGTTTTGTTTCCTTTAAGCGACATAACCCACATTCTTTTACATTTAATTTATAATTTTTTTAACCATAAAAAACAAACTATGCAATTGAAGATGTTTACCATTCAAAAACTTTTTGCTGTCTTGTTCTTGGGCTTGTTAACCGCCTTTGCGGTAGCCCAACCTACCCTCACCTCGGCCAACTATCCGCAGGTAGGAGACGAGTTCAGTCGTATTAATGCCGAAGCCAGCACGGTATTACCCGGCGCAGCCGGCGCAAACGTATTTTGGAATTTTGCCTCCTTGGTACCCGCATCGGGCAGCAGCAGCGGGCAATATGTTACCCCGTCTTCCACCACCTTCGGAAGTACGTTCCCTACCGCCGACGTAGCCAATATAAGCGGAACTTATGTTACTTATTATGATGTAACATCTGCTCAATCGAGCTGGATTGGCGCCGATAACGGCGGAACCCTCATTACCTTCTCCGACCCGCTGTTGGAAATGACCTATCCGTTTACCTACGGCTCAACTTTTTCCGATATTGGCGACCGGCAGTATAACGTAGGCGTAGAGGTAGGCTCGCGCTTAACCCGCAATGTAATTGCCGATGGCTACGGAACTCTGGTATTGCCCAATGCCACCTACGAAAACGCATTGCGCGTGCGTATTGAAGAAACCTACCGCGATACCACGCCTAATCCTACTCAATACTTTGAGCGCGAATCGACCCGCTACGAATGGTACGTTGAAAGCGAACGCTACCCGCGGTTAGTTTACGAAGTAGGAACCACAGACCAGGGGGGAGCCATAACTAACTTTTCCGATGTTAACTATGCCTTTGTTGTAACCGTAGCCGATGAATATGGTTACAACTATTTTACTTCCGATGAAGGTCTGAACTGCGAGTGGGTAGATATTTCTGCCATCGGAACCGAAATTACCGGACTTGCCGATGACAACTTCGTCGGGCCAATTGACATGGGCATCGATTTTCAGTTCTATTGGACAACGGTAAATCAGGTGTACATCGGGTCTAACGGGTACATTGCCTTTGACGATATTCAGATTTCTTCTACCGGAGCGGTAGCCTTTCCACTTATTCCAACACCCGATGAGAAAAACAACTTTATTGCCCCATGCCTTGCCGACCTTACCTTTGGCGGCGTGAACAACCCCGGTAAATGCTATGTTTACAACGATGCCGAGCGGTTTATTGTTACCTACGAAGAGGTTCCGCTTTGGACCAACAACACCTTCCAATGGACAGGCAGCAATACTTTTCAGGTAATTTTTTCGGTAGCCGACTCTTCCATTACCTTTAACTACCTTACCATGGAAGACAACGTAGCTGCCGAATATGCCACTGCCCAGAACCCGGTAATGGTGGGCATTGAAAATATAAGCGGCGATATAGGAATACAGGTGAGCAATACTGATATGCCCCCGTCTAACACCTGCCTGCGCTTTAACCCGCCCGATGTACCTCTTATTGACGTTATTGACGTGGCGCCCACTTACAACCAAAACCCGCAAAATGCCGGTTTCTTTGTATTTAAAAACGATATTTTTGACCTTACCTCCAATGTGAAAAATGTGGGTAGCGTTGATATTGCAACGCCCATAAACATAAGCACTACGGTGTATGACCCCAACGGTATGCCCTTTGTTACTTCCGATGAAACCCTTCCCGGACTGGCACAGGGGCAAAGCCAGTTAGTTACTTTTGATACGCCGTTCCCCGCCCTGTTTACCGGCTCTTATACCTACGAAGTTTCTGCCACTACCACCGGCGATATTAACCCCAACAACGACACCAACATATCGGAAATGGTGGTGGTTGACTCGCTGGCCAACGGCGAAATTGTACTGTCTTATGTAGTAGGAACCCCCAATCAGGGTGGAGTATCCTGGACAGGCGGCTCGGGCTACGATGATGGCGCCGGTATTTATGTTGAGCCGCCCTTCTATCCCATAGAGGTGGTAGGCGCCGAGTATTATGTATCAACCACCAGCGGCTTTGGTTTCCGCGGAGAAGTGCAAGACGACAACGGCCCCGCAAACAGCCCCGGTATTGCATTGGCAAGCAAAGATGTGCCCGGCGCACAGGTGTTGTCTTTGGCATGGAACAGGGTTGACTTCGATAATCCTCCCCGCATTGACGACGGTGGTATTTATGTATCGTGGCTCATGGAAGGCACCGATGTACAACTTGCCACCGAACTTGACCCGCCCTTCTCGCGCCGTTCTTATGAAATTTTGGGCGATGCCTGGGCACCCTACCGCGAAGGCGATGCCGCCGATTTATACATACGGGTTATTGTGAAAAAGGTAAACGACCCGCTTCCGGGTGTAGGAACCATAGCACAGAACGGTTTTACCGTATCTGACGCCGTACCGAACCCCAGCAATGATTTTGCCACCGTTAACTATACCCTGCCCACCGGCGGACAACTGGAATTTACCCTTACCGATATAGCCGGCAGGGTAATTACCCGGCAAACCCAACAAAACATGGCTGCCGGAAACCATAATATCCGCATCAGCGCTGCACAATTGCCGGCAGGTGTGTATTTATACACGCTTGGCAGTAACGGCAACTTTGTAACCAAACGCATGGTGGTAACACACTAATGCGCTAAATACCCCGGCGGTTAACCGCCGGTAAAACAAAACCCCGCAGGGCATTATGCTTTGCGGGGTTTTTGTTGTTTTAAGCAAGGAGTTACCAATTACGGGTTAGCCCCTCAACAGGCGTTCCGGTGCAGGCATTGGGGTAAGGTATTTGCAACCGGGCGGCAAGGGTGGCGGCAATATCGGGAATAAAAACAGGTTCGGTGGTTTGTTTACCTTTGGGTATTTTCCAGCCAAACCAGTACAGAGGCACTTGCGTGTCGTACCGGTAGACGCTGCCGTGGGTTGTGCCGGTGTATTCGTGTTCCATCCACCCGGGTAGCAGGCTGATAGCCACATCGCCGGAGCGGGTGGGGCAGAAGCCGTTTTGCGTGCATTGCCGTCGCCAATCGGTAAAACTGTTTTGCTGCAGGGCGGTGGCGGTAATGGCATTGGCAACACCGGTTACTCCAAGCATAAATGTAGCCGCTTCGTCTTGTATTTGCTGCAAAGGCAGGTTAAGTTGGTCTGTGCGGTTGCGGTTGAGGTAAATCTGGCTGTTAATAAAGGTAAGCAGCAGCGAGTCGGCATACTTGTTATAAAACCACGATTTTAATTGTTTTACCGGTTCTGCCCGTTCAAAAACCTGCGCCGGAAGGTTGATGCTTTGTAAATGGGCGGGCACGTCGGCAACAGCGTGGTCGGCGGTAAGAAACAGCAGTACGTTGTTGGTGCCAAGGTAATGGTCTAAAAAGCGCAGCAGGTCTTCTATATCCTTATCAAACCGAAGGTAGGTATCTTCAATTTCTACCGAGCGCGGCCCAAACTGGTGTCCGATATAATCGGTAGATGAAAAGCTGATGGCAATAAAATCAGTTATGCCGGGTGTTTTACCCAGTTTTTCGGCTTGTATGGCGGCAATGGCAAAATCTTTGGTAAAAGTATTGCCAAAAGGGGTGGCGCGCAAAAGGTCGTAGCCGCTGCCAAGGGTTTGGGCAATTTGCGGCAGCGGGTGCGGAAAAACGGGCGCTGTTTGCCCTGCGTAAGGGGTTTCGTAGGGGTTATCGTCTGGCAGGCTTTCGGTGTAGGCGGCAATAGGCAGGAGGGTTTCCCAGTTTTGGCGCAAATATTTTTCGGGTTGTTTTTGGTTGTTAAAATCAATAACCCATTGCGGAAGTTTGTTCATGTAATAAGTGGAAGTCATAAAATTACCCGAAGCGCCATCAAACCAATAGGCGGCATTGGCTAAATGCCCGGCGGGCAGTATGGCGCCGCGGTCTTTAAGGGCAATGCCAATTACTTTACTTTGGTGGTTGGTAAACAGTTTCAGTTCATCGGTTATGGTGGTGGCAAGCAGGTTTCGGGGCGACATTTGCCCTGCAGTTTCGCTTCCGCCTACGGCACGAACCAGCGTATCGGCAGTACAATACAGGTTTTTTTGAAGACTTCTGCTAAACCAGGCGTTGCCAATAATACCATGTACAGACGGTGTGGCGCCCGTATAAACCGATGCATGACCCGGCGCTGTGTAGGTGGGCACATAGTTAAACTGGGTATTGGCACACACAAAGCCCTTGTTAACCAGTTTTTTGAGGCCATTTTTACCTAATTTGTTCCAGTATCTGTAAACATAATCGGTGCGCATTTGGTCAACCACAATGCCAACTACCAACCTTGGGCGGCTGACAGCCGTTGCAGGTTGTGCAGTAAGTATTTGCAGGCCGGCTAAAGGCAACAGGCAGCAAACAAGCAATAGTGTTTGGAGCAGTAAACAAGGTTTGTGCAGCATACTTTTTAGGTGTTGTGTGTGGTAAAATGGTTGTAGCAAATTGGTTTACGGGTGTGTTTTGCGGTTGGGTAATATGTTTGGCGCTTGCGTTTGCAAGATACAATAATAAAAGAACGCTTTAGTTTGTACTTTTGCAAAAAATTAACCCATTTAAGGCAGCCAAAACAAATATGTCTGAAAGTATAAAAAACATTACGCCCAATAAACTGGCGTTTGTAACTGCGCTTGCCTGTGGTGTGGTTACTTTTTTAGTGGCCTTTATTTTGCTGATGGTGTTTAACCCCGTATTGCCGGTATGGGGGCTGATGTGGTTGTTCATAAATGTTTTGGTTTGTTATGGTTTGTTTTACGCGGCATTAGAAAGGTTCATTTACCGGAAAGTTAAGGTTATTTATAAAAACATACGGCGGTTTAAGCAACCCCAAGGTTTAGCGCCCGAAAAACCTAATATGAACCGCCTTGTTTTGGAAGAAGTGGAAGCCGAAGTGCTGAACTGGGCAGATGAGCAGAGTTCGGAAATTGAGCAGTTGAAAAAAATGGAAACCTACCGCCGCGAGTTTTTAGGAAATGTATCGCACGAACTGAAAACCCCCTTGTTTAACATACAGGGGTATTTGGATACCCTGCTTGACGGAGGTATTGACGACCCGGTAATTAACCGCGAATATGTGCACAAAGCCGCCAAAAATGTGGAAAGGCTAATAAATATTGTTAAAGATTTAGATGTTATAAGTCTGCATGAAAGCGGACAATTAGAAATGAAATGGGAGAAGTTTAAAATTTACGACCTTGTAAAAGAGGTGTTTGACTCTTTTGAAATGTTGGCCGATGCCAACGACATAACCCTTAGTTTTAAAGAGGGTAGCACCACCGGCGCCATTGTATATGCCGACAGGGAAAAAATAAGGCAGGTACTTACCAACCTTATTTCCAACTCTATTAAATATGGAAAAGAGCATGGTAAAACTTCTGTTGGCATATATGATATGGATAAAATGGCACTCATTGAAGTTACCGACAATGGCATAGGTATAGAAAGCCGGCACCTGCCGCGCCTGTTTGAGCGTTTTTACCGCATTGACCCCAGCCGTTCGCGCACCCTGGGCGGTTCGGGGTTGGGCTTGGCCATTGTAAAGCATATTATGGAGGCGCACCACCAAACTATTCATGTGCGCAGCACGCCCGGCGTGGGCACAACTTTTGGATTTACCCTGGCAAAAGAGTAGTGCGGCAGCATTGCAGCGCTCAAGGCAGGAAGGGTATTTATGCCGGCGCACCGGTTTTTTGCAGCAGCAAAACATCAGACCATTTGGGCGCATTGGCAGGTATAAGGCTTTGCAGTTCTGCCAAATGTTCGTGGTATTCCACCTCAATGGTATGCCTGTGCGATTTTGTATAGCGTTTGTTAATTCGCTGCACGTCTTTATCTATTTCTGCTGCTAAGTTTTGGGGCAGTTTATAGTTGCCTGCAATATAGTTGGCTGCTAATTTGGCATGGGCATCAGAGAGCGGCCAAATGCAACCCATGGGCTGTACCAGTCCAATAAAAAAGAGGTTGCGGAATTTGGGGTGAAACACCCTTTTATACAGGGGCACTTCGTTATCGGTATAATGAATGAGTTCTTTATCGAAAAACGGAAAGGTAATATTGAAACCTGTTGCGGCAATTATGCAATCATACTCCTCAACGGCACCATTTTTAAAGTAAACGGTTTTGCCTTCGTAATGGTCAATATCGGGGCGGGGGTGTACTTTGCCGTGGCGCAGCATATACAGCAATTCGGAGTTCATGGTAGGATGTGCGCCTAAAATTGGATGTTCGGGTTTTTGCAGTCCATACAGGGTCATATCGCCCACAATTACCCGATGCGTAAACTGCATCAGTGCCTGCCTGAGCGGGCGCGGAAGCCAGATAAAGCGGGCATTAACCATGTCGGCCGGTTTGCCAAACATAAATTTGGGCACAATATAGTACCCTCTTCGCATACTAATGGCGGTAAATGCCGATGTACGCGAGGTTTCAACGGCCACATCGCAGGCAGAGTTGCCGCCACCAATTACCAGCACCCTTTTGTTTTTAAAAGGCAGGTTATTTTTAAACTCGTGCGAGTGCAACATTTGCCCGGTAAAGTTGCCCGGATAGTTGGGCATACGGGGGTTCCAATGGTGGCCATTGGCTACCAGCAGGTAATCAAAAACTTCGGTATTGCCATTGCCAAGCGTAAGTTGCCATTGTTGGCCGTTGTTTACCGGCTCGGCTTTTACCACTTCGGTGTTAAATTGTATGTGGTTATACACGCCAAAATGGGTGGCATAGGCGCGGAAATAACGCAAAAGCTGGTCGTGCGACGGGTAATCGGGGTAATCATCGGGCATAGGGTAGCCTTCGTATTCCGACAATTTTTTAGAGCTGATGATATGCGTTGTTTCAAACACACTGGAATGAGAAATATCGGGCGAATAAATCCAGTTGCCGCCTACGTCGGCATTTTTTTCGTA
The DNA here is from genome assembly GCA_002212725.1 of Sphingobacteriales bacterium TSM_CSM. Classification (GTDB taxonomy): domain Bacteria; phylum Bacteroidota; class Bacteroidia; order Chitinophagales; family UBA2359; genus UBA2359. The sequence goes on from MTCR01000099.1 coordinate 19,696, forward strand.
GCATACAATGTTGGTAAACCGGGCTTGCAACAGGTTTTTTACCGCTGTTATGCCCGATGGCCCTGCACCTATAACACAAATACGGGGATAAGCATTTTCAACATACAAGTTTTTCATGAGTGCATTTTTTTTAACACTGGCATAGCAACAAACATTGGGCGGCAGTTGTTTCAGTCTTGTGCTGCAAGAACTTCTTTTTCGTTATAGCGGCTGAAAATGAGCCAACCCAGCAGGCAAAAAACCGAAGCAGCAGCAGCAGTGGCGCGCACACCGGCGGGGTTTTGCACACTATTGCCCAGCAACAGCAAAGAGGGAAATAACAGATTAGCTACCGACATACCCATTTTCATCATAAAAGAACGCACGGCAAAAAAAATGGCCGCTTTGTGTCCGCCGCTTACGGCAGCATCAGACTCTATAATATCTGCCACCACTGCATTGGGTAAAATGCTGAAAATGGCAATGGGTATGCTGGCTAACATACCCAACGTTACAATTTGCACAACCGGTGGCAGCGGGTATTTACCCAAAAAAAACATAAGCATGTAAATAACCGTAAAAGCGGCAAAAGCAAACACCATAAGGCGTTTCTTACCCCATTTCCGGGCAAGGATGTTGGTAGGCACATAAAAAACAAAACTGCTTCCCAGCATACCCATCAGCACCAGTGAGCCATACTGCGCTTCGAGCTGAAGCAGAATGGTTACATAATAGGCAATGCCCATTTGTATAAAAGTGAGCGCTAACCAGTACATAAGGTCCGATGCAGCAAAATAGCGGAAATTGCGGTTGCCGAAAACCGATTTTATGGCCGGCAGCGGCGCCTCGTAAGAGGGTTTTGAAATGCAATAGCGTTCTTCATCAACAAAAATAACCGGCAAAGCCATCAGCAAGGCCGATAGTATGGCAAAAGCACCCATTATGGTTTTAAATGCCGTTTCGGCGCTCAACCCGTATTGGCTTTGCAGTACATGCTGAAAAAAAAACACCTGGGTTCCTATTCCGTAACCCAGCGCAAAAGTTACCGAAATAAAGGTGCTGATGGTAAGCCGCTCGTTGGGGGTATGCCCGAGTTCGCTTATTAAAGCCGTGTAGGGCGTTACATAAATGGTCATGAAAAAATAAAGCAACAACACACAAAGAAAAAGCCACACAACATTCAGCCAGCTGACTGCAGGGGTAAGGGGAATAAAAATTAACAGGGAAAACAAAGCAAAAGGCAAAAACCCGATGGCCATAAAAAAACGCCTTCTGCCAAAACGCAAGGTAGCCCTGTCAGACCAGTTGGCAACCAGCGGGTCGGTTACGGCATCAAAAATTCGGCCCGAAAAAGATAACAAACCTATAATTGTGGCAACACCCAACACACTGCCCTGGTAAATATAAGGCATAAAAACAGGCTCCTGACCGGTTTGGGGCGGCATGTAAAAGTAAATAAGCAAGTTGGCAACGCCGTATGCCCCCAACGACCAGCCCATTTGGCCAAGGGCATACATTGTTTTAATAAAAAAGGGCGTTTCTTGTTTTTTTATACTAAAATTCATGAAATGAGCGTTACAAAATCTATGCCTGCAAAAACTGCACCAACAAGTTTCGTTCCATAATTCGGGTAATTTGGGGCATAAACGGTTAAAAAAAGACCTAAAAGTAAATATTATCTCGTAATTTTGCACCACAGAAACAAGAGTTTTAGCTTTTAGCTTAATTTTTGATATGCTATGAAGAAAAGCCACTACTATATACATACGCTTTTGTACCTTTTTATTTCTTCTCTTTTCTTGTTTACCAACAGCCGGGCGCAAGACCTCAACTTAGACGAAGCTCTTGGCGCCGAAGCCGTGCCGGTAAATGATGAACCCGAAAACACAGACGGAACAGCTCCTAACCGCTACATAGGAAGTTCGCAGTTTTTTGACATCAGCGGAGAGTGGGTAAACGAAAACGTAACTTCCAAGCGCATCAGCAAAATGGAAATTTCCAAAACCATTGTAAATACTTACCGACTGCAGCCTTATTTTGCCCTTGGAGGAAAAGAATTACCCACCCAGGAAGTACCGCTCGACATATCGGAGCGCGAACTGGTTTACCTTAGCAACATTCTGGAAGCCAAATGTATGGTACTGCCGTTTACGGTAGATAACCAGCAAAAATTAAAAGTGTATTCCATTATTGTAAACCCGTCGGGGTTGTGGACCGGCATGGCAACCGATGTAATGGTACGCCGCAAAGATGCCGCCCCAAAATCGGCACAGGTTAAAACACCCGTTTCAAAAGAGGCTGCCTTTTCGGCAGCAGGTGAATTGTCGGGCTATTGGCTTAATGAATGGGACAACAACATAATAATTCCGCGCTTTCAACTGCTTGCCGAAGGAGACAAACTTACCAAAATCAAGCTCTACCGCATGATAAACGGTAAAGCCCGTAATATTGGCGAATATAACTTGGTAAAACAAGACAGCACAGACTACACCCAAATTGTTGAATGGTGGGATGGTGAACTGAAAAACATTATGCGCCTTCGCCCGATAAGAATAAACGGACTTTCGCAAGGTCTTGATATGGTAGTGGAAGAAGTGTATAAAGATGGCGCACCCAAAAATATTTTCCGCCAGTTTTTTGTAAAAGACCCCGAAGCAGAAAAAAAAGAAGCCGCCGAAATTATTATTAAATCTTTGGAAGGCGATTGGGTGAACGTAAATCCCAAAAGTCCCACCACCCGAATTCATATTGCAGAAAGCGAAGCCGAATTGTGGGGACGCTGCGACAGCAGCCCCGACGGACAATGCCTGTTGGTAAAAAAAGAACTTACCGCCATGAGTGACGACATGGTTGGCTTTATTGCCGAAAGCATGTCGTTTATACGTACCGTGGAAATAGATGTAAACCTCGATGTAAACAAGTATTTTAAAAACATGCCGCCACAGGTGTTTACCATTAGCACCGATATTGAAGATATGGAGGGCATCAAAATGCCGGTAATGATTACCGAGGTCTTTAAACGCAAAGGCAAAGCAATTCCGGGCGAGGCAGTCGGCTTTCACTAAGTTTTACCCCATTTATCCCGCCAAACCAATGTGCATCGGAAAATAAGTATTACCTTAGCGCCGTCATTTGCTTGTAAAGTTGTTTAAACATTTTTATGAAAACTGCCTATATTATCCTTTTCCTGCTTATTATTGGAGTGTTAGGCTCTGTATATGCCTACCGCATGACGCAAACCCTTAGCTATGTACATGGGAAGGGCGCTATTAAGCCCGTTACTGCCGATGACTATGCTTACCAACACCTGTACGGCAACCGGCAACCGCAAACCGCCGCTCCCGCAGACAGCACCGCTACCGACACGTTGCAGAAGGGCAAATAACCCGCATTTGTTTGACCTTGTAAAAGGCAAAGCAACCCCCACCCGATACTGCCTTAATCGGGCAGTGTATTGCTGTTGTTTGACCAAAGGGGCAGATGGCAGGTTGCAATAATATTATCTGCTGTATATTTATTGCTTTATCTGCTGCGGTAAAAATAAACAATATGTAGCGCAAAATTGCCAACCATGTGTACGCTAACCTACCTGCCTTTAAATAAACATTCATTTATTGCCACCTCTAACCGCGATGAGCAACCCGGCCGCGCCGCCAACGGATTAACGCTAACCCATAATAACAACGGTGTACAACTGCTGTACCCAAAAGAACCGCAGGCAGGTGGAACCTGGCTGGCAACCGCTAATGACAACCGCTTGGCCTGTATACTGAACGGAGCCTTTGAACGTCACCACCGCAACCCGCCCTACCGCCGCAGCAGAGGGTTGCTGCTGCTCGATTATTTTGATTACCCCGACACTTCCGATTTTCTTGATAACTATGATTTTACCCAGATTGAGCCGTTTACCCTGGTGCTGTACGACAAAGGCAACCTTACCGAAATGCGCTGGGATGGCGAAATGCAATATATACAATCCCTGCAACCCGATTTGCCCTACATCTGGTCGTCGGCTACCCTCTACACACCCGAAGCCAGAGCATTGCGCAACCTGTGGTTTACCCAATGGCTGAACGAAAATCACCCCTTTACCGTGCCCCAAATTTTGCAGTTTCATACCACCGCGGGTAAAGATAATGCCACCAACGGGCTGGTAATGAACCGGTTTAATATGGTAAAAACTATAAGCATAACCTCCATACTTAAAACCGCCACAGCCTTTGAATGGCTGTATAAAGACTTGGTACATGAACGCCAAAGCAGCCAAACACTATCCCTTTTACCCACCCAATATGCCGGAGCAAAGTAATATAGCCCGTTCATGCCAGCAAAACCATAAATAAAACAACGGTTAGTATAAAAATTTACCCCTAAAAGGGAACTTTTTACCAAAAATAAGTATTTTTGCACCCAGATACAAGTTTGTACGCTTCGGTAGCCCAACTGGCAGAGGCATATGTTTCAGGAGCATACCAGTGCGGGTTCGACTCCCGCCCGAAGCACAATCTGCAAAACACAACTCCCTGATTATGAAGGAGTTGTGTTTTTTTTTACATCTGCAGGCACAGAAATAGGCAATTTTTTAGGCGTTTTTAGTGATATTGCCTGCTTTTTCGGGTACAAAAAGCAATATCTGTTGCAACAGCAGATGTAAATGATACTCAGCGCATAACATTTTTACCTATCTTTGGCGCTGTTTCACCTGCAATTTGTGGTAGTTTTGAAGGAAATGCAACCATCGGGGTAAATATCCACACTCATAATTTGTACCTTTGCAGGTTTAAATAACTATCGGCAAACAATGAGATATTTTTTATACGGCATCTTCACTCTTTTTACCCTGCAACTTGCCACAACCGCTGTGGCACAGGTGCGCACCCTCAACATTTACGACAAAAACCGCAGCAAAAAAGAAGAATACTATAACCGCTATGATTTAGACCGGTTTATAGAGCAACAAGACGAAGAAGCACGCCGCCGTGTACAATCGGAAGATACCTCAAAAATTAACCGCATAATGGTTACGCCCGAAGAGTTGCGCAAATTGGGCATTCCTGAAGAAACCATTGAAGAACTTTTAGACCTCAGCGCAGCGCAGGATACGCTGGAAATGATAAAAGACGAGGTAAAACGCAAAGAGTTTGAAAAACGGCAGAAAGGAAAAAAAGACAGCGTAAGCATTGAAGACGTAATTCAACTCATTGAGTTTCAGAAGCGCGATTTGGTGGAAAAAGCCCTTAAACTGCCCGAACCGGTTGTGTATGGACAGGAATTTTTCAGGCGAAACCTGCTGGAAGTGGTTTTTAAAAACGAACTGAACGAACGCCCCCCCGATAACTATCCGCTTGGTATTGGCGACGAAGTTACCGTTTCAATGTGGGGTACCATTGATTATAATAAAAAATTTACCATAGACACCCTGGGCAACATTAACCCCGATTTGGTTGGCCGAATTAACCTGAAAGGGCTTAACATGAACAACGCAAAAGAGGTTATTAAAAATAAATTTGCCAAAGTGTATGAGTTTGACCCCGCTAAAATTGACGTAAGCATTACCTATATGCACAAAATAAGCGTCAATTTTGTAGGCGAACTGCTGCACCCGGGTACCTACCGGTTTCCGGCAAATACATCGGTATTTAATGCCCTGGTTGCCATTAACGGCCCCAACCAAATTGGCTCGCTGCGCCAAATTTATATACGAAGAAACGGCACCACCGTAAAAACCCTGGATATTTACGAATACCTTACCAACCCAAACAGCCGCGAAGATTTTTTTCTGCAGCACAATGATTATGTGGTTATACCGCCAATGGGAGGTGTGGTCAATATATCGGGGCAAATTCGCCGCACACATAATTACGAACTCAGGGGAGGAGAGGGGCTTCAAAGAGTAATAGACTTTGCCGGCGGCCTTAATGCCGATGCCTTCACCAAAAACATCAACATAAAACGCTATCAGGGCAACAAGGAAATACTGATTGACCTGGATATAGACAGCCTGCGACAGTATAAAACCGATTTTCCGCTGATAAACGGCGACAGCATTTTTGTTTACAAAGTACCCAAAGGATTGCGCAATTATGTTGAGGTAGTTGGCGCCGTAAAAGTACCGGGTAAATACGAAGTGGTGCCCGGCAACCGCGTTTCGGATATACTGCTTAAAACCGAGGGTGTTTTAGACGAGGCCGACCTCAGCCGTGCCTATGTTATAAGGCTGAAAGAAGACCAATCGAAACTGATTTTGCCCTTTAAACTGGGCGAAGTGCTGGAAAACCCCAAATCGGCCGAAAACATAGCCATACAAGACCTGGATACCATACAAGTAGTATCGCGCAAAGATTTCAGACAGGATTTTTCGGTAAAAATATTTGGCGCCGTGCGGCAGTCAGGCGAGTATGAATATGCCGAAGGGCTTACCCTTAAAGACCTGCTTTACCTTGCCGGCGGTATGCAGGCCGAAGCAGCAAGCGAAAGGCTGGAAATTTCGAGGCTGATAAACTACACCGACCCCGATACCAAGCGTCCTGCAACAGACCGCATTGTAGTAAAACGGGTGCAGGTAAACCCCGATTTAACCATTGACACCGTGGCTGCCAACTTTTCGCTTAAACCCTACGACCACGTATTTGTGCGCATTTCGCCCAATTTTGAGCCACCTCAAATAGTGAAAATTTATGGCGAAGTAACCTACCCCGGCGAATATACCCTGCTGAGTAAAGAAGAACGCCTTACCAGCCTTATTGAACGCACCGGAGGAACTACCCTGTATGCTTTCAGACAGGGCGCACGCCTGTACCGCTCGCAAGACAGCACCGGTTATGTGTTGCTTGATGTGGATAAGGCCATTGCAAAACCCAATAAATCGAAGTTTAATTACATTTTGTCTGATGGCGATTCTATCTTTGTTCCGAAGGTGAAGAACGTGGTAACCTTGCGGGGCGCAGTAAGCCATTTTGATGTGGATAGCGTGGTTATGCAAATAAGCGTGCCTTTTGAAAAAGGAAAAAAACGCGCCAAATACTACATTAACCGTTACGGAGGCGGATTTGGCCGGTTTGCCAAAAAATCGCGCACGTATGTGCAACAGGCCAACGGCCGTATTGACAAAGCCCGCAGTTTTATGGGTATAAAACGCTACCCCAAAGTAGAAAACGGCGCTACCGTATTTGTGGATATTACAGACCGGAAACGTTTTGAAGCCGACCGGCGAGATCGGCGAAAAAACCGAAACTGGAACGATGCCTTTGACAGCCTTACCTCAAAAATAGCTACCATTCTTACAGTACTGGTATTGGTACAACAAGCAACACGGTAAACTCAACTACCACAAATTAAAATAAATTGCCGCACCGGAGTAAAGCAACATAATATTAGCACGGTTTTTGCGTATAAAGAGGAAGTTGCCTTTGTCTGATTGAATCATTCCCTAACTCTTGTCAATGAAACGGTTAATACTGCTTATTTCTCTGTGGTTTTGTACCGCATGTCTGTGGCAACTTGCTGCCCAACCTGTCGGCATTAATTTTTACAGCGACTCCTGGGCAAACCTGCTCCAAAAAGCCAATGCCGAAGGAAAATATGTTTTTGTGGAACTCTACGGCGACAACTGCGTCCATTGCCATAACATGGACACTTTTGTTTTTACCCACCCCAATGTATATGTTTTATACAACCAACATTTTGTAAGCACAAAAATTAATTATTCTTCTGATAGTCAGGATTTTTCTTATTACGAACTGGCCGCATCATATAGCCATGATTTATCGGGAGATATATTGCCTGTACTGTTGTATTTCGACAGCAAAGGCGATTTGCTTCGCAAAGACACAGGCGGCAAATCTATATCAGAATTTATGCAAATAGGGCAGCAAGTTATTGACAACCCGTACCTGAACGTACTGGCCAAAATGAACAAGCCATTGGTTGCCGAAAATGAGGTATCTATAAATTACGGAACGCCAACCCATTACAGAGCAACCTCGCCCCAGGACGAAATGGAAAAGGAGGTAAAATACACCCAAGGTTCTGAGCGGGTTACTACTCAAGTTCCCCCTGTACCCGATGTTATTTATACCCAACCGCCGCTTGTAATAACAACACCCGAACAGCCGGGCAACCAGCAGCAGCCCCAGAATATGCCCCGGCTCAATGAAAGTAAGGATGTGCGTTCTACTAAAAGTGTGGCGGTAGTGCCACCCCAAATGGAAATTGACTATAAAAGGTTAAATGAACTTCGGCAATATTTCAGACCATCTGATACCACCATTAACAGAAATACCATATTAGAATATGCCTACCTGCTCAAAAAGTTGCATCAGGCCTTTAATGAGGTGGTAAACTATTATCTGAAACTTGAAAAAGACCGTCTTTACACAGAGCATAATAAGAATTTTATCTACGACTTTGCCATAAACCTCGAAAACCAAGCCATTGATTATTTAGTGAGCGATATTCAGTACTACAAAACCCGAAAGGGTGGCGATGCCGTAAACAGGCAGGTGAAAAATGCCATCAATTATACCGTGCTTACTGCCATAAGAGAAAAAGACCGCAAACTTTTTGCAAAAGCCGAGCAGGTTATTTACCGTTCGCACTTACCCAATTACGAGGCATTTTTATTTGAAATGCGCAGCCTCTTTTACCAGGGCATAGAAGATTGGAGCGCCTACTCTAAAATGGTTTCGCGCTATATGGAGGAAAACACCATTTCTGACCCCGTAATTCTGAACGATATTGCCCTTAAGTTTCAAAGAAATGTGAACGATAAAAAAATGCTCAAAAAAGCCATCGGGTGGGTGCAGGAATCTATCAGAATTGAAAATGAATACTACAACAATTACACCTATGCCCTGCTACTTGTAAGAATGAATGAACCCCAAAAGGCTTATGCCGCGGCTCAAAATGCCATTGTTGTTGCCCAAATGCGCAACAACGGCACCGATATTTCTCCTGCCATGCAATTGTTAGACAGACTTCGTTCTGAACAACGAAATTACAATGCCGATTAACCTGAACGGTTTAAATCAAACTAAAAGAAGGCTGCTCTGTTTCGGGCAGCCTTCTTTGTATTGTACCAAACATCTGTATGTTGTTGCCACAAAATTCGGGATGTGGTGCAGAGGTATGTTTTTGGCAAAATCCGCCTCCTTATGAACAAAATCATCGTGCTGAGGCACAGCAACCAACTATGCGGCAACATGGTTGCAGCAATTGTTCACACAAATCTACATCACACTTGGGTTATACCCATTTACCCCGGCCAATACAAGGCATGGAAAAATTGCCGCAAAAAGCCTCTGTCAATCGGTACAATGTTGTTACACATCGGGTTTTGGCAATTTGGCTACCATACATTGCCGGAAATGCGTAAATTCGCCCCTCCAAAACCGGCGGCAGTGTACAACTTGTCCTGCATGGTTAGCCAACAGCACCAACAGAAAATACCCAAAACTAACAGCCAATGCGCTTAAAAACCATAGAAATAAAGGGTTTTAAAAGTTTTGCCGACAAAACCGTACTCCATTTTACCGAAAACATGACCGGCGTGGTAGGCCCCAACGGCTGCGGTAAATCTAATACCGTTGATGCCATCCGCTGGGTATTGGGCGAGCAAAAAAGCAAAATGCTGCGCCTCGAAAAAATGGAAAACATCATTTTTAACGGCAGTAAAAAACGGCAGCCCGCCGGCAGGGCAGAGGTAAGCCTTACCCTCGAAAATACCCGGAACCTGCTGCCTACCGAGTACAGCACCGTTACCATCAGCCGTATTTTGTACCGGAACGGCGACAGCGAATACCGCCTCAACGATGTGCGCTGCCGCCTTAAAGATATTACCGACCTTTTTCTGGATACCGGCATCAGCAGCGACTCTTACGCCATTATTGAGTTGAAAATGATTGACGAAATCCTGAACGACAAAGACAACTCCCGAAGCCGGCTGTTTGAACAAGCCGCCGGTATTTCAAAGTATAAAGTGCGCAAACGCGAAACCCTGTCAAAATTAGCTGCCACCGATGCCGACCTTACCCGTGTGGAAGACTTGCTGTTTGAAATAGAAAAAAACCTGAAATCGCTGGAAAAACAGGCCAAACAAACCGAAAAATACTACAAACTGCGGGAGCAGTACAAAGAACTGAGTATAGAACTGGCGCTGCACCAATTGGCCGGGCATAAAGATGCCATTGCCGAACTTAAAAACCAGCAGCAAACCGAAACCGACCGCAAACTTGGGTACGAAACTACCATTACCGGGTTAGAAGCAGGCATAGAAGACAAAAAACTGCATATTCTGGAAAAAGAAAAAGCCCTGAACGAAGAGCAAAAACGCTTAAATGAGTTAACCGCAAAATTACAGGCAAAAGAAAACGAAAAAAACCTGCTGGCACAAAATATACGCTTTTTGCAAGATAAACAGCAAAACCTTGGTCTGCAAATTACCACCGCCTCGCAACTGACCGATAACCTGAATCGCGAAATAGCCTTTCTGGCGCACGACCTGGAGGGCGAACAGGCACAAATGGAGGCTGCAACCCAAAAGCTAGAAACACTAAGGCTGGCCGCCGAGGCTGTAAAGCAGCGCTACACTGCCGGAAGGCAACACTTGGAAGCACAGCAATACAAAGACAAAGAAGCAGAAAGGCAGCTATTTGAACAGGAAAAAAAAATTGCCGTTCTGCAATCGCAAAAAGATAACCTGCAACACCAAATTTCAGAAAACCAAATCAGGTTCCGCTCGCGGCAGGAAGAAATAGCCGAAATGAAAGCCGGCCTCCGGCAAACCGATGAAGAACTGAACAACGCACAGGAATACCTGCAACACCTCTTGGCCGAAGAGGAAAACCTGCAGGAACAAATTGCCGCCGCCACCAAACAATTAGAAACCCTGCAACCACAGCTAAACGACCTGCACCGCCGCTACGATGCCCGCCAAAATGAATACCGCCTGCTGAAAAGTATGGTTGACAGCATGGAGGGATTTCCCGATTCGGTAAAATACCTTAAACAGCACAATAACCAGTGGAACCAAAGCGCCGCCCCATTACTGCTCGACGTGCTGAACTGCCCCGATGAATACAAGGTGCCCTTAGAAAACTACCTGAAACCCTGGCTCAACCACTATGTGGTAAATAACCGGCACGAAGCCGCCGCCGCCCTGCAACTGCTCGACAAACAGAACAAAGGTAAAGCAGGCTTTTTTATTCTGGAAGATTTGACCACCACAGCGCCCCAATCCCGCCCGGTAGTTGTACCGCAATTACCCTCCGACGCTGTGGAAGCCATTCAGATTATTACCGTACAACCCCTGTACCACCCCCTGCTGACGCATTTGCTTTATGGCGTTTTTATTGTGCCCGGCAATTTTGAACCAACCATAGAGCAGTTGCAAACCGGAGCCGTTTTTGTATCCGGCAATGGCAAGTTTATTCGCCGGCAAATGGCTTATGAGGGTGGTTCGGCAGGCGCTTATGAGGGCAAAAGAATTGGTAAACGGCAACAATTGGAACAACTCCAAAACGAAATTGAAACCACCGGAAACCAGATAACCCAACTCCAAAATACCATTGAGCAGCAAAAAAACCTCTTGCGCCAGATTTCAAACACCCTCAACAATAAGCGCAGCGAAATCAGCCGGCATAAGTTTACCATTGATGGTATTTCAAAAAAGAGCATGTCTTTTAAGTTGCGCATAGAAAGCCTGCAATCTTATATGCAGGAATCCGAAACCAAAGATACCGGGTTGCACAGCCAGATAAACCAACTGCAGCAGCAAATACAGCAACTTATACAGCAACTTTCGGGTTTAAAAGACAGTTATGCCGCACAACGCGCCCTTACCGGCGAAGCCGAAACCGCTTTTGCCGAACTAAACCGGCAACTTTCGCAGGCAAATGAAGAATTTAACCGCCAAAACATAGAGTTTCATAAGCAACAAAACCGGCTCAACACCATTGAGCAAAACCTGCGCTTTAAAGAAAACCAACTTGCCGAAACCAATAAACAACTTACCGACAACAACAACCAACTTGCCCAGGCCAATGAGCAACTGACAGCCCAAACTGCCGCCCTGCAAGAAACAGAAGAAGTACTGTTGGTATTTTACCGCAAAAAAAGCGAACACGAAAAATTGGTAAGCCAAGCCGAAAGCGCCTACTACGAAGCGCGCGGCACCATTGCCGATGTGGAAAAAGAACTGCGCGAACAAAACCGCCTGCGGCAATTATCCGATACCTTGCTCAATTCGTTGGAGCACCGGTTAACCGAACTCAAAATAAAACTCCTGTCGCTCAAAGAACGCCTCGATATTGAATTTCAGGTAAATATTGATGACATTATGGAGCGCAACCCCTCTGAAGAATATAACCTGCCCGACCTTGAAGAAAAGGTGGAAAAACTGCGCACCCAAATTGCCCGGTTTGGCGAAATTAACCCCCTTGCCATTGAAGCCTACAACGAAATTAAGGAACGTTACGATTTTATTATTGCTCAGCGCGAAGATTTGGTGGAAGCCAAAAAGTTGCTCCAGAAAACCATGCGCGAAATAGAAAAAACCGCCACCGAAAAGTTTATGGACGCCTTTAACAAAGTGCGCGGACATTTTATTGAAGTTTTTCGCGCCTTGTTTACCGATGAAGATACCTGCGACCTGGTACTCACCAATACCGAAGACCCGCTGGAATCGGAAATTGACATTGTTGCCCGACCCAAAGGTAAACGCCCCCAATCCATTAACCAACTTTCGGGCGGTGAAAAATCGCTCACTGCACTGGCTTTGGTGTTTGCCCTCTACCTCTATAAACCCGCCCCTTTCTGCATTTTAGACGAGGTAGATGCCCCGCTCGACGATGTGAATGTAACCAAATTCAGCAACATGATACGCCGCTTTTCCGAAAACTCGCAGTTTATACTGGTAACCCATAACAAAAATACCATGGCTGCAGTTGATGTTATTTACGGCGTAACCATGCCCGAAGAGGGCGTGTCAAAAGTAGTGCCGGTAGATTTCCGCTCCCTTACCAACGAGTATAATGAGGTAACACTCAATGAAAGGTAATGCAGATAGGGCTGTTTTCTTTTGATTACGGCATCACTCAGGAGGCTCAACCCCGCGCGCGGGGGCGGGGTATCTTTGCATAAAACCACCTCACCAATCCAAAGCATTTGTTACCTTATCTGCTGCTTCTTCACAGACAACCTTACGGCAACCGCAATGGGGTAACTCATTTTTTCCCTTTTTTCTTTTTTTCTGTGGCAAACAAACCGGCGGTGTACTGCTCATAAAGGTCGAACAGAAATTCTATGCGGCGGGCATCGGTGGTAAAGGGGGCATCGCGGTAGCATTTGTCAACGGCTTTGTCTAAGGTTTGGTGGGCTTTTTGCAGGGCAAGGGGCATGGTAAGCGGGTCGTACAGGTGGGCAAGGGTGTTGCCTTTGGCTTGCTCAACCTCCCTTATTTGCAGCACAGCGGCGGCGGCGGTTTCTACTGCCTGCTTTTTTGCATCGGGCACCCCTGCCGGAAACGGGTAGTTGTTGTAAACAATGTCTTTACTGTATCGGTAACGACTTTCTAACCTGCCACAAACGTATTTCACCCAAGCCATGTGCATTTTTGAGGTAAGATGACCAAAAAGGTAGAGAGTACCGTTTGGAACAGTCATACAAGTATCACTGGGAATACTATTTTTATCAAAAAAGCCAATAGGAATATATTCTCTATTTTCCGATGATACACGAGGTATCAGAATAAATGTTTCTGGATTATTTTTATCCCGAAAAGTATGTGGTGTGGAGGCGAATTTTTGGGTAGAGGGAGCAATACTTGCTTCTCTAAATGCTTTAACCGCTTTGATACGGCGCATTATTTCGGGCGATTGTTTTAGCTCGTTTGGTTCGGCATCTACCAACCAAAAACACCATCGCTTTTTACCGTTTAAAAATTCGTGAGCGCTTATCAATGGTTTGATAAAACGATTTATTTGGGGTTCACTTGCTAAGATGGCTTCCATTTCTTCATCGGCTATTAACAAATGTCCGCCATCAAGCGGCATATTGCCAAATGACATTGCCGGCACATCACCTATTGGTTTCTGTCGGGTTACAATAAAAATATTTCTCCCTTCTACCAAATAAGGGTTGATGTTTTTTACCACCTTTACCGTTGGTTCGCCCTTAATATCGGGATACTCAAAGAGGAGTTTTTGAGTTGGTTCGGTTTTACCAAAACCTATTATTACGCAGTGTACGGCTGCTATGCCTTTTGCTTCGTTTGTCCATTTAAAAGTTTGGTGGGCAAAATGTATGTTTACGCCGTATTCATTAAATAACGTACTCCACAAAACGCCTACTTGTTCGCCTTGTGTTATGCTGCTGGTTGAAACAAATGCACATTTCAGATTGGGGTTATTGTGCTGAATATAGTCGGCGGCTTTTTTATACCATGCGGTTACATAATCCAAAATGCCACTGCCAGGTTTATTGTTGAACAATTGTTTAACCTCATTGCGCTGTACTTCGGTCATCATTTTTGACCCCACAAACGGCGGGTTACCGATGATGTAATCCACATCGGGCTGCCAGGGTATATGCAGGGCGTTGGCATTGGTGATTGGTGCGGCATCGTGCAGCGGAATAGAGGGTTTAGCGGCGCCAAAGGTGTTTAAAAACAGGGTATTGAGTTGGTGTTCGGTAAGCCACATGGCAATGGTGGCAATTCGGGCAGAGGTGGGGTCTATTTCGTAGCCGTAAAAATTGGTAAGGGGCACATTGCTCAGCAGGGCGGTATCGGTAACCAATTGGTTGCCTTGCAGGGCGGCAATTACCTGCATATCTAAGAGGCGGAGTTCGCGGTAGGTAACCACCAAAAAATTGCCGCAGCCGCAGGCGGGGTCTAAAAAGCGGAGTTTGTTTATTTTTTGGCGGAAGCGTTCCAGTTTTTGCTTATTGGGCAGGGCGGCGGTAAACTCGTTTTTAAGGGCATCTAAACACAGGGGTTTTAGCAGGCGGAGTATATTGGTTTCGGAGGTGTAGTGTGCGCCCAGGGTGCGGCGCTCGTGGGGGTTCATGACGGCTTGAAACAAGGAGCCAAAAATTTCGGGCGATATGGCAGACCAGTCGTACAAACAGGCATTATACAAAGCGTCATACACGCCGGCGCCGGTGGGCGGGGCTTGCGGCAGGGCGGCGCTAAACAGGCTGCCGTTTATGTACGGAAAATCTTGCACCGGTGGCGGCGGGTTGTAGTGGGGTTGGTTGGGGGGCGTGTTTAGGTGGGTAAACAGTTGGGTAAGCGCCTGCCCCAACAGTTGGGGATCTTGTTTGTAGGGCAGCAGGAATTGGGTAAACTGAAGTGGGGTAAAAATACCGGTATCTTCGGCAAAGAGGCAAAACAATACTTGCGACAGCAACACGGCGGCGTTCTGTGTGCCGTATTGTTGCAGGTTTAGGCTATCATACACGGTAGCTATAAGTTGTGCAGCCTCCTGGTTTACCCTTACCTCCTGTTCTTCCAAGTCTTTTTGGGCGGTAAGGAAAAACGAAAAATAATGAAGGTTATCGGCAAAAGTCAGCAGCGGAACATCGCACACCTGCACAGGTTTCAGTCTGATATCGGCGGGCGTATCGTGCAGGCGGTAGAGTTTAAGACGCTTAAAATTAACTAACAGCAGGTATTCGGGCCGGCTCATGGGTTTATGCAACCCGCGCACATAATCCATAGCCTGCTGGAGGGTATTCTCCCAATCCGAATCCTTGTCTAAATGCCCCGATTTAGCTTCGATGAGCAACTTGCCCCGCCAAAACAAATCAGCCCTGCCCTTTCTGCCCGATGCATGGCGGCGGGTAGGGTATTCAAAACGGGCAAGGGCGTATCGGTCTAAGCCAAACACCTTAAACAGTTCGTCCATAAAGGTTTTTGCTTCGGCGGCTTCGTTGGTTTCGCCGTGGAAACGGTGAGCAAACTTATCTGCACGGTCAAAAAGAGCGCTATCAATGAGCATACTGTTTCAGTTGAAATGGTAGGCTGCAAAGATAAGGAAAATAAAAGTAATTAGTAAAAAAAATCAGAAGTTGTTAATGGCAATATTTTACAAATCGTTTTTACTCCGCCTTTAATGCTTGCTTAAAGGTTTCTAAGGCGCGTTGCCGGGCAAATTGGTGGTCAACTATGGGTTTGGGGTAGTGCGGGGTGCCAAATTCGGGAACCCATTGTTTAATGTAGCGGTATTGGGGGTCAAATTTTTGGGTTTGTGCTTCGGGGTTAAATATGCGGAAGTAGGGTGCGGCATCGCAGCCGGTACTTGCTGCCCATTGCCAGCCGCCGTTGTTGGAAGCCAGTTCAAAATCGAGCAGTTTTTGGGCAAACCAGGCTTCGCCCATGCGCCAATCTATGAGCAGGTGTTTGGTTAGGAAGGAGGCGGTAATCATGCGCACGCGGTTGTGCATAAAGCCGGTTTGGCTTAGTTGCCGCATACCGGCATCAACAATGGGGTAGCCGGTAGCGCCGTTGCGCCAGCGGTCAAAATCGGCTTCATTGGTGCGCCAGGGTATGGCATCGTAGGCGGGTTTAAACGCCCGCGTTACCACGTGCGGAAAATGCCAGAGTATCATCTGGTAAAAATCGCGCCAGATGAGTTCGTTCAGCCACGCGGGGCTAAGTTGGGCGGCTTTGAGCGCCATTTCGCGAATGCTGATGGTTCCGAAGCGGAAATGTACGCTCAACCCCGATGTGCCGTCAATGGCCGGGTAGTTGCGCGTTTCGGCATAGTGTTGCAGCAGGTGGTCGGTTACGGTAGCGGGCGGAAAAACTTCACCGGCATTATCTTTAAATCCCATGCTTTCAAGGGTGGGCATGGGCAGCGGCGGTGTGGCATAAAAGTTATCCGTTTGCAGGGCATTTCCTGCAATTTGGGGCTTGTGTTGCTCAAACAGGGCATTCCAACGGCGGCTGTATGGGGTAAAAACGGTGTAGGGCGTGTTGTTTCCGGTCAGTATTTCATTTTTCTCAAATATTACGTGGTCTTTACTGCCTTTAAACGGTATGTCTTTAGTTTGCAGAAAATCGTAAATTTCGCGGTCGCGCTGTTGGGCGTAGGGTTCGTAATCGCGGTTGGTATAAACATTTGCTATGTTGTATGTTTGCACCAATTCTTTCCACACCTCAATTGGTTTACCATACTTTACCAGCAGGCTGCTGCCGCGTTGGTGCAGGTCTTGTTGCAACCGTTGCAGTTGGCGGTAAATAAAGCGCAGGCGGCGGTCATCTGCATCGGGCAGTTGGTTTAGTATATCGGTATCAAAAATAAACAGCGGCAATACGGGTTGGGCGCCTTGTACGGCGTTCCACAGGGCGGTATTGTCGTGCCAGCGCAAATCGCGCCTGAACCAGTGTATGGAAATGGTTGGGTTGGTCATGGTGCAAAGCGGTATGTTTGCGTACAACAGCAGAAACGGGGTAATTGTTTTTTTTAAAAAAACGTAACTATTTAGGTGCTATCTGTAAATTCCGTCAATTTCTCTTGTTCCTTGCTCATTTGAAGCTTTGACCATAAAGAACCAAAAAACCTTGCGGAACTTTGCGCAAAACTTTGCGAACTTTGCGGTAAAATGAAAGGAATTCAGTTAAGAGCATCACCAACAAAGGTACAACCTAAATAGGCACAAAAAGCCATACAATTTGCAAGCTGTTTTTGGAGTATTAAGTAATGAATTTACCCTTGCCGGCGCAAAACCTGCCCGAATTTACCATATTTGTACCGTTTTACCGTTATTACTAAACTGAAAATGCCTGTTACTCATGAACGACCTGATGCTGGAAGCCATGCAATACCCTGTTGGGCGCTGTAAAAAGCCCGGTGAACTTTTTTATACACCCGAACAAATTGCGGCCTGGATTTCGGAAATTGCCCAACTGCCGCAGCAACTCAGCGCCGAAGTTTCGGAATTGACCGATGAACAGTTAGACACCCCTTACCGCCCCGGCGGCTGGACCATCAGGCAGGTGGTACACCACCTTGCCGACAGCCACATGAACAGCTTTATCCGGTTTAAGTTGGCGCTTACCGAAGACACGCCCACCATAAAACCCTACCGCGAAGACCTTTGGGCAAAGCAACCCGATTACGAAGCGCCGGTAATGATTTCTTTGTTATTGCTTACCGTTTTGCATACGCGGTGGGTGTTTTTGCTGCAATCGCTCACGCCGCAAGATTTACAGCGCAGTTTTTACCACCCCGAAAACCAACTGCATTACACCCTGCAATATGCCATAGCGGTATATGCATGGCATGGCAGGCATCATTTGGCGCATATACAATCGGTAAAACTGCGCAAAGGCTGGAAATAAAGGCGGGCAGGTGTTCCACAGACTTTTTTCAGGTTTCATAACTGCAAAATTACCGTGTTTTGAAAACAATATTCAGGTACAAATTACCGCTGTATTGGTTCAACCTTGCCGGTTGCCGGCGGCAGCAAGGCTGCTGCCTGATTTGGTTGTTAATGCCGATGCTTGCAATTTTGTTGTTACAGGGGTGCCATTCGGGGCAGTTATACAAGCGGTACATTGCCATACCCGACGGGGTTTGGAACCGCGGCGACCGCATACGGTTTGTAGCGCCCATTGAAGCGCCTGTGCCGGAGGTGGTAAATGTAACCCTGCTGGTAAGATATACCGATATTTATGAGTATAACAACCTGCAAATTACCATGCACCTTACCGCACCCCGGAAAACGCTGTTGGAGGAAAAAACCTTCGATTTACCCATGAAACTGCCCGGTGGCGAAAATGCGGGCAAAGGTTTGGGCGATATTTGGGATATAAAACTGCCCTTGCTGCAACAATACCAATTGCCCGAAGCAGGTAACTACACCTTTGAAATTGAACACACCATGCCGGCAGAAGAACTGCCTTTTATTACCGAACTGGGGTTGCTTATAGAGCAGTAAAAGTTTTCTAAATATAATAAAAAACCACAAACCGATGCACGATTGTTTGTTTTCAATCATGCACCGGTTTGTTTTTCCGGGGTTTTATAAACAACAGCGCCGGTTTGTTACCAAGCCCTGCCTGCCCTTTTTTTAAGGGTCATTTTGTGTTTGCAACCTGCATCAAAACAGAAAAAGACGGCGCTCAATACTCATCTTCATTGAAATAAAAATCTGAGCGGGTAGGAAAATCGGGCCAGATTTCTTCAATGCTCTCGTAGTAGTCGCCCTCGTCTTCCAATTCCTGTAAGTTTTCAATTACTTCAATAGGTGCTCCCGACCTGATGGCATAATCAATCAACTCATCTTTGGTGGCAGGCCAGGGGGCATCTTCCAAATAGGAGGCCAACTCAAGTGTCCAATACATAAGCCTACTTTAAATTAGGGTTAAAATTAATGAATTAGAAAAATCAGCACAAAAATATAACGCTAAATGAAAAAAGCAAGTATTTTGGTATAATTTACCGAAAAAAAAATTTCGGGCAGGTCAGGCATTGCGGGGGTTCCATATCAATTCTTCGGCGTTCAGTTCTGCCGAAAGTTTTCTGGACAATACAAACAAGTAATCAGATAACCGGTTGAGGTATTGCAGCAGCAGGGCATCTACCGGTTCGTGGGCATTAAGCAGTACTGCCAGTCGTTCTGCTCTGCGGCAAACACAACGGGCAATATGGCAATAAGACACGGCGCTATGCCCGCCCGGCAACACAAAGTTTTTGAGCGGGGGCAAAGTGGCATCTAAGCGGTCAATTTCCTGTTCCAGCGTTTCCACATCGGTGGTATAAAGTGCAGGCGGCTGCACCTTACTCTTTTGCGGGTTGGTGGCTAAATTGGCACCCAATACAAACAGGGTATTTTGCACTTCTTCCAAAAAGTGGCTGTGTTGCGGGTTTTGGCAAACATCGCGCACCAATCCTATATGAGCGTTTAACTCATCAACCGTTCCGTAGGTTTCTATGCGAATGTGTGATTTGGGTACCCGGCCACCTCCAAAGAGCATGGTGCTGCCATCGTCGCCGGTTTTGGTGTATATTTTCATTTGTCTGGTAGCTGTTTTGGTGGTGTTGCGCAGGTGTTGCCTGTGCAACTTATCTGAAAGGGCAGTAGCTTTGTTGTTGGTATGTAACCGTTTATAAGGGTAAAAAGTTGCCGTTGAGCTGTTTATTTTTACCGGTTATTTGCCGGCAGCCACATTAACCGGCTGCCGGTGTAATGTTGGCATTTTACCGGCACAACAATGTTCCGGACTGTAAACAAACATCGGGAAGCGGGCAGAACATGCCGGCTTCCCGATGAATGAAGATGCAGAAACATCAAGGGGTTTATACTCCTGTTTTTATTCCGATATTTTTGCTAATCGTTGCGTATAAACTACGGCGCCTTGTTGCTTTACCTGTAAAAAGTAAACACCTGCCGGCAGTTGTACGGGGTTAAGGCGGGTAATGCCGTTTTGCAGCAGCAGGCCGGGTTGTGTCCAAACCGTTTTGCCGCTAATGTCCAGCAGGAGCAGGTCATACACACCGGTTGCAAGGGTTTGGTTGTTCAACAAAATTTCGGAACTGAACGGGTTTGGATAAGCATGAAGCCTGGTTTGTCCGGCCATTTCAACGCCAAGGGCAAAGGTACCGAAGGTAAGCACTGCGGAGTAATCGCTGCTGCCGTTGCTGCAGTTGCAACGCACCCTGAACTCATATTGCGTGGCGGGGCTTAAATCGGCAAGTTGGGTAATGGCGTTTACACTCAGAACCGTTTGCCAGGTTGCGCTGCCAACCGGCCGGTATTGTACCGAGTAACTGCTGCAGGCAGCTAAAGATTGCCAGTTGAGTTGAGCGGCAGTTTCACCAATATCTGAAACTGCCAAATTACCGGGTATTTGCGCTGCACACGAAACAAGGGTATTAAAAGTAGCCGGTTCAGAAAAATTACTGCTGCCATCACTGCAATTGCATTGCACCTGCCAGGTGTAGGGCGTACCTGCTACCAGCGCCAAAATTTGGGTGGTATTGGCGGTAAGGTTGGTAATGGTTGTCCAGGTGGTGGTGCCGGCAACGGCATATTGCAGGGTATAGGTATCACAGGAGGGCGAGCCTGTCCAGGATAGTTGCGCCCCGGTTTCGGTAATATTGGTGGTTTGCAGGTTTCCGGGTGTTAAAGGAGCGCAGGATGCGGCGGCCAGAATGTTTACGCAGTAGTCTTCGGCTTCGCCGTATTCAAAATCGCCGCAGGGTTGGGCCGGGTCGCTGCCATCGCCGGTCCATTTCATGGCTACCCGCAGGCGGGTGCTGCCGGTTTCGGCCCAGGTTGGTATGGTTATGCTGCCGCTTACCGGGGTGGTTTGAGCGCTACCGGAATCAAAGGCCAATTCGGTTTGGTCGTCAAGGCTGCCGTCTTGGTTATAGTCAATCCACACTTTCCAGTATTCCTCATAAAGCTCGTCCGAAAAACCGGGAGTAAGCGCTATTTCATAACTATTGCCTGCCTGCAGGTCAATATCAGAAAGGGCTGTAAAGTTTTCATAGCCGCCACTTTCGCCGCTGTTGTTAACAAAAGCGTCTATGGCAACGGTTTGTATATGTTCGTAAGTGTCGTCTAATGAAGAAATGCTGCAATAGGTGGCATCAATACAAAAGCCGCAGCCGGTGGTGGTAAAGGTTATAATATCGGAAATATTGCTGATGCCGCCCGTATTGCATACGGTTCCCACGCGTATTTCGTATTGGGTGCAGGGTGCCAGGCCGTTAAGGAGTAAGTTGGTTTCGGTGCCAATGGTAGCGGCAGTTTGCCAGGCAACGCCGGTTTCGGCCGGCCGGTATTCCACCCAGTAACTGTTGGCGGCAAACACGCTTTGCCAGGTTACATTTACCGTATTATCCGACACGGTTTCCACGCTCAACTGGGTTGGCGGCACACAACACCCTTCGGTATTAAAGTTGAAATTAAAAGAAAAACCACTGGCTATGGTATCGCAAACGGTGGCTACAGCTACCTGATAGGCAGTGCAGGGTGTAAGTCCGGTAAGGGTAACGGCATTGGTTTCGGCGGTGGCGGTTTGCCAGTTTACCTCGCTTGCCTGTTTGTACTGAATGATGTAACCGGTAGCGCCATCGGGGGCTTGCCAGGCAATATCAGCCGATGTATCGAGAATGGTAGCAGCGGTTATTCCGAACGGAACCGGGCAACCGGTATTGGCACAATCGAAACTCATGGCCAACTGCAGGCTGTTAAACAGGTTGAGCCTTCCACCGGTAACGGTAATGCCTGCCAGGCTGGTGTTGGGGTCGGTTCCGTCTAAAATAAACTGTTTTACCAGCAGTGCAGCCGCTCCGGGGTTGCTGTGCGCCAGCGCTGCCAATTGATAACAAGGCGCCGAGTAGAGTAGTCCTACCGCTCCGGCAACATGCGGCGTAGCGCCCGATGTTCCGCCAAAGCCTTCGTAGGAGTTGCCTTTTGCCACAGTCCAGGTATCTTCGCCAAAAGCGCCAAGGTCAACATTAATGGGGCCGTAACCGGCTTGGGTTACTTTCACATCGTTCCGGCGCATGTTGGTAACGGCAATGAGGTAATCGCTGGGGCAGGCGGTGGGCAAATCGCCGTCAATATCAACGTTCAGGTTAATATTGGCGGTAGCGCCGGCGCTCAATATGCCCTGTTCGCCCATTTCATCGTACATGGCGCACCAAAGCGGGGCATCTTCGGGTTGTCCGTAATCGGTGCCCCAGGAGGAGTTGGTGGCCACCACAAAAGCGCCCTGTTGCCCGTTGGTATCGTTATACCGGGTTCTCATGGTAAGAGGGTAGGCGTATGCGGCAATAGTGGCAGCTTCATCGCCTCCACCCACAACCACCATGAGTTTAACATTCCAGTTTACCCCGGTTACGCCTATGTTATTGTTGCCGCGGGCGCCTACAATACCGGTAACGGGTGTTCCGTGCCAGCCGCCAAAAAAGCCGCCGCTAATGTCGTCATTGGTAAAATCGGCATTCCAGCCGCGGTAGTCATCGGTATAACCGTTGCCGTCGTCGTCTGTGCCATTGCCGGGAATTTCGGCATAATTAAACCACCGGTTTCCGGCAAAATCCTGGTGGGTAAGGTCTAATCCGTCGTCAACAATACAAACCACAATGGTGTCGCCAATGGCGGTCACGCCACCGGTGGCTATATCCCAGGCAAGTTCGGCGTCAATATCAGCATCGGGCACGCCGCCGCTGGAGCCGTCGTTTATATACTGCCATTGGTCGGGAAACTGCGGGTCGCTGGGAATAGTGGAGCGGTAGGTTATTATATGGTTGTTTTGCACGGTTTGCACGGAGGGGTGGTGAAACAGGGCACGCAGCAATTTTTGCTGGTCAATTCGGGTATAGTCGAACCGGAGTTGGTATATGCGAAGGGCAGGAGCCAGGGTTTTGTGTGCCCGCAGCCGGGTGGTTTTTCCTTCAAAAGTGCGGAAATCCTGTAAAACAGTTTCCACTTTTTTGCCGGGCAGTATTTGCAGCAGCAAATCGCCGGGCACATAATTGGCCTGAAGCGCAAAAGCAGGCGCCATTGCAGTAAGAAATAACAAGAGAGCGGCTAATTGTTTAATGTGTTTCATGTACGGTAATTGGTTTTTGCAAAGTAAAACGTAATTCGGGCTATTGGCGTGGGTTTATGGCGTTGTTTATTTCGGCATTTTCTATTTTTTTATCTTTTCGCAAAATTTCCACCAACGCGTAACCATTGCCTACGGTAGCGGTTAACAACCACATGTTATGGTTGGGCGCAAGGCACTGCACCGGTTTTACGTTGTAGCGGCTGTAGGCGTTAGCGAGCGAATCTACATTTGCACCCTGGGTTAGTTTTACAATAATTTCTACCTGACCGGTTTCGGACGGCCGGTTTTTTTGTGCCGGAGCGCTGCTGCTTTGGTTGGGCGATTTGCAGAACGGTAAAAACAACAACATGCTTAAGAGCAAAACAACTAAAAACGGAATAGGTTTCATAATTAACTTGCTGCGTAAATATGTACAAAGGTAGCAAACTTACATGACAGAACAACATCTGCCTGCTATTTATGACCGTGCAAGCTTCCTGCAGTAAGTTTTGCAGAACGTTGATGGGTTGTTAATTCCATATAAACACCCGAAACAAGGCTTCAATGCTTACTTCATTTTGTGCCTTTGTATTTGCTTGCTGCCAATATTTAGTCTTTTCAAAAACTTAAAAATATTTGGAAATCTCCAAAACATAGTTTAAATTTGCTCCTAACCGCCTAAAAACACTTTGCCATGATTAACATCAGAGACATGCAATCTGCACCCGCAAACTCCACCGATGACTGGCTGTCGGCATTTTATGAAGCCCAATTAAGTCTTGCGCAAAACACATCAGGGGGGGGGTATAATATATTTTCCGCCGGGAGATTATTATTTCCATAATACTTTGCAGATTTTTGGTGCGCCCATATTACGCGGTTCGGGCGCAGGCAACACCCGGCTTATTGTAAAAGCGCCCTATGAGCAGCACCCCTATGATGCCGCCCTATTTAAACCCGTTGATGGCATGATTATTCATTTTAATGCAGGTATGCTGGGAACAGGCAGGTTGGTAAATCTGCCCCCCTCCGCCTCGGCACCGCCCGACCTCGTTCCACGCATTGCCCCCAATATTGATACCGCCGCCAACTGGCCAAGCGGTTTTACTGCCAACATGTTGTTTGCCGGAAATTTTGTAACCAATGCTACACCGGTATTGGAGCATTTTTCTCTTATCTATGAGGAACACCCCGGTAACCAACCCCTTTTCCACAATTCGGAAGACCCTCGCTTAGGTTTCGGACATGGCATAGTAGTTCATAAACGAGCCGAAATACGCAACTGCGCCATTTCGGGCTTTCCGGGCGATGGCATTCGCCTTACCGGTACAAATGCATATACACAGTTTATAGACGGTATGCGAATATGGGGGTTCTATAAATTTGTTAACGGACAACTTCTGTTTAATCCCCCCAATCCAAACAACAGTTATAACGAACAAACTTTGTCTTTATCGCTAAATACCATTTTGGTCAAATATTCTGCGCCCGGTAATATAGTGCAAAATTTAGCTGCATTGGGTGTTTCTTTGGTGCAAACAGGCGGCAGCACATTAAATAACAACACACCGGTAAGCAATTTAACTGCGGTGGTTGAAATACTGCCCG
The DNA here is from genome assembly GCA_002212725.1 of Sphingobacteriales bacterium TSM_CSM. Lineage (GTDB taxonomy): Bacteria > Bacteroidota > Bacteroidia > Chitinophagales > UBA2359 > UBA2359. The sequence goes on from MTCR01000099.1 coordinate 44,831, forward strand.
GAGGCGACCCCGATCTGGCTACTTTCTTAAGCGTTTCAATAGGAGCATCTAATACCATAGGAAGCATAGAGATAACAGCCAATAATCCTGCACCTTGGGGCATACATCCCGTGCATATAACGGGCAGTTTTACAGATGCAGGAGGAACAACTGTAAATTTTGTTTCAGGAGTATTTTATTTATATGTATGCGATGATGTGCATAATGACTACCCCGGCAGTGTTTATACCAATGTAAACGTGAGCCAGTTGAACAATGTGCGGGTAAGCAAATGTGGGCGGCACGGTATATATGTTGCCTATTTAGACGCCAATGCAGGCGCTACGGTGGGCGGTGTTTTTGAAAAAAACGGCGGCTGGGGCTTGTACGAAGCCAGCGCATTGGGTAATACCTATATTGGCTGCCATAGTGCCGGAAATGAACTGGGAGCGTACTATACCCCTGCCGAAAATCTGGTAAGCAGCAATTTATTTGTGGGCTGCACCGGCGAGGGGGTAGTTTTAATACACCCGCCTTCGCAGTGGATTGGCGGAAGCAGCCAACAAATACCCGACTATACCCCCGAAGGATATTTGAGAAACAGCGCGGCAACATTAAACCAAGGCGGCATTTTTCCGCTGTTCAGGCAAAAAATACGGGTCAACAATATTGCCCACCTTACCCCCAATGCACAAACCGGCCCACCCGGCGGACAAGGCGTATTTTTTGATGCAGGCGGCGAAACTAACCAAATTGCCGGCTTCGGAAACCTACAGGAAAAAGACTGGGACCTGACGCTAACCAATCTGCCTGAGTTGGTATATGCCTTTGTACGGCAAGGCTTAGATGATGGCCGCCCCCTTGCTCTCTCCGGCTTATTTTCTGAGCATTTGCCGCCGGGTATGCCCTGGCTGCACAACCCCTTCTTTATTAGCAACAACAATACAGCACCCAGAGTAAGGGTAACCGTGGGGAGTGGCGCACCAAAAGCGGAACAGGTGTATTGGAATGGGTTTCCTGTGCAAGTGCCGGGTATAAGTCCAGATGGATCACCTATATCAAATCCTTTACTTAGAGTTTTAGGCAATATGGGCGATCTACATTTTAATAGCTTACCTGAGAATACAGTGAATAACAAATACGTAGCTTATATCTGCACTGCCAAATTTGTATATAACGAAACAGCCCCTGATATCTCTACCGGTGCTGTTTGGCAACCATTTTGGTTAATTAATTTTTAAAATCCTATTACCATGAAACGGACACTCTTTATACCATTGCTTTTGCTTTGCTGCCATAGCATCTTTGCAGCAGGGTGGTGTAAATACTATATTTCTGAGCCATCAAACTATAATAGCTATGTTTATAATTTCTTTGAATTAAATGATACCACATATCTCAGTACCGGACTTCATCCGAATAGAGTGTTTTTAAACGCTGTTACAGGCGATACCATTTCAACAAGTGGAAATTCCGGAGGACATTCAGTTCGCACACCCGACGGAGGGTTTATGATGAGTATGTCCAAAATTTCCCCCAATTTTGAATTGGAATGGTATGTTTCATATACCGATATTATGAACATCGGCATAATTGACGCAATCACCCCCTATCCCGACAGCAGTGGCAATATATGGTATTATACAGGTTGGTCAGGACCTATAACTTGGGGCGATTTCACGAGCCAGCCTGCTAATTACCCCTGTTTATGGCGCGTAAATGCCGATGGAACACACTCATCATCAGTAACCA
>MTCR01000118.1 GCA_002212725.1 Sphingobacteriales bacterium TSM_CSM
GCTGCGCCATATTCTGATAGACATTCCTAAACCCAAATAAATTGTTGCACCCGCCCCGGTTATGCCGGCGGCGGGTGCGCCTTTTTATAATTTTACTGTTACCGGGTACTGTTATAAATTGCCAGCAATATAAATGTGCCAAAGTTTTAAAAGACAAGTTGGGTAAAAGGCTGTTTATATTGGGGTAAAAGCTATTTTTGCTAAATTATTTTACCAAAATTACATTTTGCTTCCCATGAAATACTTTTCAAAAATCGCAGTTTTCTTTTTTTCCGGCTTGTTTGTTTGCCAAATTGCTTTTGCACAAGTACCGCAGGCCATCAGTTATCAGTCGGTGGCGCGCAATGCAGGCGGCAATGTGTTGGCAAACACGGCCATTTCGGTACGAATAAACATTACCACAATGGCATCGGGCGGAATGGTGCTGTATAGCGAGCGACACGATGTTACTACCAATCAGTTTGGTTTGTTTACCATAGCCATTGGTGCCGGCACCCCGCTGAGCGGCAGTTTTTCGGGTATTAATTGGGCCGGAGGTAACCGGTATGCAGAAACAGCCTTGGATTCAAACGGCGCTACCGGTGGTTACACTTTTACCGTAATGGGAACCATGCAACTGCTGAGCGTGCCGTATGCCCTGCTGGCACAACAAGTTATTTCCGGCGCTACCTTAGACCAGGCTTACGATGCCGGCGGCGCAGGCAGCGGGCGCATTGTAAATGCCGATGCCGGGGCAGTAGAAATAAATTCGGGTACAAACAACGGCATAGCTTTAGACATAACCCATTCCGGCAACGGCGTAGCCATCAGTGCCGAGGGCAGCAGTCCTTCCAGTCAGTTTGCAGCTATTCAATCCGTCAGCAGCAGCAATTCGGGGGCGGCATCGGCAATCATTGGAAGCAGCAGCGGTATGGCTTACGGCGTATCGGGACAACTGGAGACAACGGCTACCGCGCAAAGTGCCGTATATGGCAACAACCTGCGAACCAACGGCGGGCACGGCGTCAGGGGTATTGGCTTTAACGGTGTGGTTGGCGAAACCAACTACAGCCAGGGTTTTGGCCTCTATGGCGAAAATTACGACCAACTGCTCCCGTTGGGCAATGGTGTGGGGGTTGCAGGTACAGGCTTTTACGGCGTTTTGGGCGAAGACCGCTATTTGGGTTCGGTTACAGGGGCTTATGGCGTTTTTTCTAACGGCAATTTTGCGGCATCGGGCACCAAAAGTTTTGTTATTGACCACCCTTTAGACCCGGAAAACCGTTTTCTCAAACATTTCAGCATGGAATCAAATGAGGTGCTGAACGTTTACCGAGGCAACGCCGTATTTGACCAAAACAACGAAGCAGCCGTTACACTGCCATCCTATTTCAATTCAATAAATACCAACTTTACCTACCAGCTTACCCCTGTTGGCGGCTATGCGCCGTTATACATAAAAGAAAAAATACAAAATAACCGTTTTGTTATTGGCGGCGGAACCGAAGGGCTTGAAGTAAGTTGGGTTGTGTATGCCGAAAGAAACGATGCCTACCTGCAACAACACCCCGAACAAAAACAGCCCGAACAAGCAAAACGGCCGCAGGAACAGGGTAAATACCTGATGCCGCAACTCTACGGAAAATTGCCCGATGAAGGATTGTTCTATGTGCCAAAACCGGCTACCTTAGAGCAACAACCGTTGCCGGTATTAAAAACGCAGGTAAATGATTAACCCGGCACTGTTTTAGTGCAGCAGGTTTGCCGGAATCTGTTCCAATACCAGTTGTTTAAGGGTTTCAATCCACAGCGGGTGGTTGTTAAGACTTGCTACCAACTGTACTTTTTCGCCGCCCCAATGGGTAAACTCCTCCTGATACTCTGAGCCAATTTCAAAAATAGTTTCCAGACAATCGGAGGTAAAGGCCGGGCAAAATACCAATATGCGTTTTACCCCTTTTTTAGCCAGTTCTTCCAACACCTGTATGGTATAAGGTTGTGCCCAAGGGTCTTTACCCAACCTCGATTGGTAGGTTACCGTGTATTTTTCCTTTGGAATTTGAAGTTTTTCGGCCAGCGCCTGTGCCGTGTTGTGGCATTGAGCGCTGTAGCAAAAGCGGTTTTGGGCGCACAGGGTTTGGCAACAATCGGGTTTTGTAAGGCAGTAGTTATGGTCATCGGCTTTGCGCAATTGCCGTTGTGGCAACCCATGAAAACTGAACAACACATGGTTATAGGCGGCAATATCGTGTTCGCGTCCGCGGGCGGCAAAAGCCTCAATAAACAACGGGTGCGCCTGATAACTGTTAATGAATGCCACCGGCGGAATGGTTTGCCACCCGCACAATACCTCCATAACCCGTTGGTGTGCCGAACCGGTTGTTGCCGATGCATATTGCGGAAACAGCGGCACTATTATGTAGCGGCTTGCCCCTTTGCGCCGAAGGTTTAGCAGCGCAGTTTCAATGGCGGGTTTTTTGTAGCGCATGGCCAGTTCCACTTCAAATTGTATTGCTTCATTTTGGAGGTTGGTTAATGCCTGTTGCAGCAGTTGGGTTTGCACCTCGCTGTAATGCTTAAGTGGAGAACCGTTTTCTGTCCAGATTGCGCGGTAAGATTTTGCCGAATTACCCGCCCTGAACGGGGTAATAATGCCCCTTACCAATAGTTGCCGGGGTAGCCAGGGTATGTCAATTACCCGGCCATCGGTTAAAAACTCATTCAGGTAGGTGCGCACATCGGCTGTTTCAGGGGTGTCGGGTGTACCCAAATTTACCAGCAGCACGCCAATAATTTCTTTCACGGTTGTTTGTTATTTATTGTTTCACAAATAAACCCTGTTCGGGGCGCAAAGTTTACCAGGCCCTTAAATAAAAACACATGGCGGGTATCAATACACATTGGCCACCTCTTCAAAAGATTTGCGCTGCAACTGCGGAACCACTGCATCGCTTGCCGCATACCCTACAGGTATAAGCAAAAAGGGGCGTTCATTATCGGGCCGGTTGAGCACTTTTGTCAAAAAGTTCATGGGGCTTGGTGTGTGGGTTAAGGCAACCAAACCCGCCTGATGTATGGCGGCCAGCAAAAAACCGGTAGCAATGCCAACCGATTCGGTTACATAGTAATTGTTGTGTTTTTGTCCATCGGCATCGGTTTCGTAAATGCGTTTAAAAACCACTATCAGCCATGGGGCTGTTTCCAAAAAAGGCTTGTGCCAGTCGGTTCCAAAGGGTTCAAGGTCTCTGAGCCATTCATTGGTCATCCGGCCGTGGTAGTTATGATATTCTTCCTGTTCTGCCGCTTCCCGTATTTGCCGTTTAATGAGCGGGTTTCCAACCAGGCAAAATGTCCAGGGTTGTTTATGCGCCCCGGAAGGTGCGGTAGCAGCCGTCATAATTAGACTTGCTGTGCTTTGGTAATAAGGAGATTATGCATTATAATGGAAATTATTT
>MTCR01000095.1 GCA_002212725.1 Sphingobacteriales bacterium TSM_CSM
CTCCCAAATGCCGCAGCAAGCAACTTCTGTTACCTAATATACTGAAAAGTTAGGGATTAAAGTCTGTTATAAAAGAAACCTATGTGGATTAACGAAATTGCAAAGGCATATAAAAAGACATGCTTGTTTTTGGGTGGTTAAAACGGCGGTTGCAGTTTGCAACGGTTGCTTTTAACCACCCTAACTGCTTTTATAGCCCACAAAAATTTTTTCGTTTTCTATGAGCTGCATTTTTTGAATAGCGGTTTTGTCTAAAAAGTCGGCTGCGTTGATAACTTCAACGGTAAAACCGGCATTTTGAAGGCGTTGCACATAATCATGCCCGTAAATGCGCACGTGGTCAAACTGCCCGAAGTGGGCTTCGCGGTCGGCGGGGTGGGTAATTTCGGGGTTTTCCATGGTTTGCGTCAGTGCTTCGGCAAACGGAACCTGTAAAACTGCCCAGCCGCCGGGTTTCAGTACGCGGTATAGTTGGCGCATGGCAAGGGCATCGTTGGGTATATGCTCCAGCACATGGTTGCACAAAATGGCATCAAAAAAGCCATCGGGATAGGGAATGTTGGTAATATCCATTTGCACATCGGCGGCACCCGGGTTCAAATCGGCATTAATATAGTGGAGTTGCGGGTGCTGCATGAACACCTTTTTAAGGTTTGCTTCGGGCGCTATGTGCAGCACGCGTTTTGATGTTTCCGAAAAAATGCCGGTTTTTTGTATCAGGTAGCAGAATAGCAGCCGTTCGCGGTCTTTAGAGCCGCAGCCCGGGCAAATGCAGTTTGGGCGGTAGCCGCCGCCAACAACGCAGTATTGGTCTAAGACGGGCAATTTTTTTCCGTCGGGTAAAAAGCGCGCAAAGGTATTTTTGCAAAACGGGCAGTAGCAGGTATTTCCGCGCAGGGCAATTTGGTAATAGGCTAACTTTCCCTTATATAGCAGCCGCTGTGTGTGGTGGTAAAGGGTTAGTACTGCAGGTGGCAGAAGTTGTTTAAGCCATTCTTTTTGCCTTCGGGAGAGCATTGTTTGCTATTATGGCGGTACAATTACTTGGTTTTTTCCACTTCAAGGCCTGCATCGAGCCAGGCATCCATACCGCCTTTCAGTTCCATAACGCGGGAAAAGCCCATTTTTCGAAGCATGTTGTAGGCATCGTGGCTGCGGCCGCCTTTAGCACAATATACCATAACCGGTTCGCTTTTTTTCAGTTTTTCAAACTGCGCTTCTACGTTGCCGGCATCAAAATCAATGTTAATGGCGCCTTTAATTTTACCGGTTTCGGCAATTTCCTGTGGTGTGCGGAGGTCTATCAGAATTTTTTCTTTAGTTTCATTTACCTGCTGTTGAAACAAAGCCGGTGGCAACTGCCCCGATATGCCGCTTACATAGCGGTATTTAGGCTCATTGGGTTGGCCGTTGCTGTTGTTTTCTTGCTGGTTGTTGTTTGAAGCGCTGCCGCTGTTGTTGTTTGGTGCGGCTGTTTCTTTATTGTTTGGGTTTTGTGTTTGTTGTTGCCCGGTTTCGCCGGTTTGGCAGGCGGAAAACCATAGAGCGGCAATGGCAAAAATGGCAGTAATGCAGTATGTTTTCATTGTTATTGCAGATTTGCAGGTAAAAATTTATGGTAAAGAAAAAAAGTATGTTGTAAAAACGCCCGTTAACGCCTGTAAGTTGGCCGCAGTTCAAAAAAATAAGACCGGTAAAAAATGCAAAACGGCAGCACAGCGCACTGCCATGATGCCGTTTTTACAAGCGGGTGCAATTATGTTAAGGGCAAACGTTTACAGAAGTAATGGCCGGAAAAGATTGCACCTGTGTAATACCGGTTTTACCTATATTGCTGGTTGGAGCAGCCGCAGTAGATATGTAGGCATTGTAATCGTGGAAGGTTACATAGGTATCAAAATTTAAGTCGGCCCTGGCATATACTTTTACTGTAGGATTGGTGGCGGCAAAAACGGTGTTAAAATCTGTTACATTTATAGAGCCGTCGGCATTCATATCGCCGGCATACATGGCGTAAATGCTGAATTCATCGCCGATAACGTTAGAGTCGGGGTCAATGGTTTCAATAAATTTGGTTTGAGCGCTTCCTTTTACCTGTCCCGATGCCGAGCTGAAATTATAAACGGTGGTGCTGGAAAGGTAAATGGGGTATGCACTCATAACTGCCAGGTGGTTTCGGCTTCTGATAACAATATAATAGTTGTTGTTGGGCAGCAGGCCGCCTACGGTAAACTGGGAGCCATCGGCATTGGCAACGGTTCCGTCGCTCAGCAATATGCCGGCTTTTCGGGCATGTACCAGGTTGTTGTTGAGCGTATTTCGGAATTCCAGCAATACCCAGTCAACCGCATTGGCAGGCAGAAGAGATGCATTGGCCACGCCTTCGGTTCCGGTGTAGTTAAACGGGGGTGCGGTAAACGGTTGTGAGGCAGGCAGTACGCCGGCGGTGCGCAGGTTGGTTTTCATGGCGCCGGTGCCGGGCAGGTAAGCGCCTTCCAGTATTACCTTTACCTTTACCACTAAGTTGGGCAGGGTTGCCGGTATGGGTGTATGGGTACAGCCCAGCAACTCGTTTGCGGCATCAATGGTATTAGCATTACCATCGCCGCAAATAAGGCAGGCTATACTGTCCATTAGCCCCTGGCAGCCGCTGTCCCACGTGTTTTGGCAGCAGAACCCGTCGAACTGAAAAATTTCAAACAAAGCGCCGTTTACCAGAGGGCGGGGTATGTTGTTTACAAACTGAATGGGCGGGTTGGGACCCGGCGGCGGGCTGGCGCTGCTGTAAGAGTTACAAACTGCCCCAAAGCAAAGCGGCACAATAGACCAGTCGGTAACGCTTTGCGGTGCGCAGCCGGTGGGGGTACAGGTTTCAACATAGCAGTCGGTATCTAAGTTGCTGTTGCCATCGCAGTTGGTGCGCAGCAGGTTTACGCAATAGGCGTCAAACTGGTTGTTGCAGCAGTAGGGGTCGGCAATGAGTACTGCACTCATACAGGGGTAAGATGCCGGAAACGGCGGCGGATAGGCAGAGCTATAAGAAGGGCAGGAAGAAGGTTGTGCTTTGAGTGCGCTACCCGGCAGCAAAATGCCGGCCAAGCCATATACAAATAATAGCAGCAGGGTGTGTATTTGTTGTTTCATGTTCATATATTGTAAGGTGATGTTTTGTACAACAGCAAAAAACAGGTTTGTTGGAATGAGGTATGAAATAATGGTTTATTTGTCAAAAAACGGTACAAAATCGGGGTAATATTCGGGGTGTTGCCGCATATAAGCCTTTCGGTCTTCCGAAAAAGTTTTCCACCATTCTTCGGGTGTTTTGGGTGTTTCGGGCGATTCGGTATCTATGGCAGGCAGTTGCTGGTTAGTATGAACAATAGTACCTTCGGGTTCCATATTGGGTTCGGCGGCAATAAAAGGTTGGTAATACGGGTATATGTCGGGATTTTGCCGCAGGTAGTTGCGTCTTTCGGGCGAAAAACTGCGCCATCGCTCTTCAAGCGACATGTTTTTAAAATCCTCATACTCCACCTGATTGGCCGGCTGTGTGCCGGCAACCTTTATTTCATTACCGGTTGCCGCTTGGGTATTGTTTGTTGTGTCTGTTTTGTCTTTGGCAACATTGCAGGCGGTTATGGTGCCCAATAGCAACACCAACAGCAGCACTGCGTTGTATGGTTTATAAAAATGAAGCATAGTACGGCAATTTTTTAAGTTCAGCAACACGCGGGTTGTGGTAAATTTACTACAAAGTAGTGAGAAAAGATGAGTTTAATCACATCTTATGGGCAAAGTTAGGCATTAAATTGCCTTATTCAGCTATTGAGCGGCAGTTTTTTGTTATTTTTGCCAAGAATGGTTTATAAAAACAAGGCAAAACTCCACTCACCTCAAAGTTAAAAACAAGTATGTGGCTTTTAAAACCGAAATTTCATTTAAAAATTGTATTGGTTTGTGCAGCATTTTTAGCCTTTTGGCCTTTTGCAGCAGCACAGGCGCAAAAAAGCGGTAAACCTACCAACCTTTGCGGACCGGTTTTTGATTTGATTTTAAATACAGACGAAGAAGATAACCCCTTTTTTGATGAGCCGCTCAATCAGCCCGATTTGCTGACGGTGTTCTATACCCAACGAAACTGCACCCCGGCGTGGTACAGCACTGCCGACTCTTTTGCCCGCTACCGGCAAATACAGTCAATTTTGCAGGAGCAAAGCTACTTGTTTTCTGACCTGCATATAGAAAAAACCGAAGCACGCTATGCCGAAATTGAGAGCATTTACCTGCCCATAGGTCTGTTTTACTTTGACGAAACCGGCGAGTTTGACATTATGGTATCTGATGCTGCGCTAACTTTAGCCTATAATTTAAGCCGCTCCATTACCGGTGCGCAACCTATGAAACTGCCGGTAATGCTGGAAGAGGCGCTGGAAAAAGGAACGCTGGAAACGTTTTTCGGGCAGTTGGAACAGGGCAGGTGGCCGGGTAAACAACCCGATGAAGCCCCTGCCGATACCGTGAAAGCGCCCCTGCCGCCTGTTCCGGCAGACAAAACCGGTGCCAAAATACAACAGCAGGTAAACGACTCGGCTTTGTATAAATTAGTGCTGTCTTTAACCAACCCGCCCCGGAAAACCTCACTGCTGGGAGATATGGTGCTAAATCCCGATTTAGTGACCGAATTTTACCGCCGCAACAACTTTACCCCCGCATGGCACAGCCCCGCCCTGAAACCCGATGCCACCAACATTGAGCAATTGCTGAAGGCTCTGAATGCCGCTGCCAGTGAAGGACTGGAACCCACCCACTACCACAGCGCCAAAATAAATACCCTGTGGAACGCCGTAAAAACCGGCAGCACTCCACCCGACACCTACCCGTTTGAGGTGTTGCTTACCGATGCCGCCCTGCACTACGGCGCACATCTTAACTGGGGTAAGGTAAACCCAAATTCCATGCCCTTCAGGTGGGATTTTGAACGCGAAACCACCAACCTGCCCGCCATGCTGCAAACCGACCTGAGTAAGAAAGATATTGCCACATTTTTTGACAAACTGAAACCGCAGCACCCCCAATACCAACAGTTGAAAAACGCCCTGGCCGAATACCGCCAAAAACTGGCCGATGGTATTTCTTACCCAACTGTGCCCGAAGGCGCAGGCGCACTTAAACCCGGCATGAGAGATACCCGAATTGCCGCCTTGCGCTTGCGTTTGGCAGAAGAATACCTGGTGCCCCAAAACCAATTTAACGACCTGTTGAACCCGGCCGATACCCTGAAACCCAAAAACAAACTCACCGCCGCAGACAGTACTTTTAACAACAACCTGTACGACCCGCAACTGCTTACCGTGGTAAAACTGTTTCAGCAACACCACGGACTGGAACCCGACGGCGTTATTGGCAGGCAAACCCTGCTGTTGTTAAACGCATCGGTAACCGACCAAATAGACCAAATTCTTATTAACCTTGAAAAATGGCGTTGGTTGCCCAACTATTTGGGCGATAAATACCTGTTGGTCAACATTCCGTCTTTTCTGCTAAGGGTGTATGAACCCGGCAACAACCTGGCGCTTACCAAACGCGTGGTTACCGGCGCTGTTGCAACCCCAACTCCGCTTTTTAGCGAGCAATTGCTGTTTATTGAGTTTAACCCCTTGTGGGGAGTGCCTTTCAGCATTGCTACCAAAGAAATATTGCCTAAACTAAAGCGCAACCCGGGTTACCTTAATGCCCACGATATGGAACTGTACTCGGGCGAAAGTAAAATAAACCCATACAAGGTTAACTGGGCTAATGTATCTGCTAAAAATTTCCGCTATACCATACGCCAAAAGCCCGGCGACAACAACGCATTGGGGTTGGTAAAGTTTCTGTTTCCTAACCAATACGATGTGTATTTGCATGATACGCCTTCCAAAAGTCTTTTTGCCAATGCACAACGGGCATATAGCCACGGTTGTATAAGACTTGAAAAACCGCTCGAACTGGCCGAATACCTGTTAGCTCCCGATATTAGTCGCGAAAAAATTGCCGATATTGTGGCTAAAGGAAAAAATAAACGGGTTTACGTTCCCGAACCGCGTCCCATCTACATCTTGTACTTTACCACCTGGGTGGAAGAAACCGATAATTCTATTTATTTTTATCCCGATGTATATGGCAGAGATAAAAACCTGCTTTACCAGTTTTAAACCAACTTAAAACCCGTCAAAAATGACGAAATTAATTTGGGTAAACGCACGGGCGCATTGCGTGTAATATCGGAACAATTGTTTTTGTTGGTGGGTGGGGGTGTGTTATCGTGCAGCTATGCACGGCCGTGCGTAGCTGCACGTGTACCATTTTACCCGATGTTGGTTTTATTATGAAAAATTTCAACAACGGCGTGTAAATGATTGGGCATTATTACAATTCGTGCAAATGCAATTCCTTTCTGATTAAAACGATTCATGCCATTTTGCTTCTACAATTTTACCCCAATCAGATAACCCCATTCCATTGTTTACAATACCGCCCGGATTACATACCCGGTGTCCAACCCATTGCTGCAAGACGGCGCTTTTCAAAAATCTGGAAATAATCCAAAAAATTACCTTATAAGTGCATTCTTGTTATTTAAAAATTCCTAACTTTGCAACAGCAAACCCTTCTCAAGGAACTAGTAAAAATTTTATGTGAAAGGATTAGAAACCATTTTTATAATATAAAAATTTTACTATGTGTAAAGGGCAAAAAACATGTACTGAATTAGGAACAGACACTAAAACATGGGATAAATACGCACCATTAAGGCTTCCGGCCTGGACAGCAAACAGTTTGGATATTTTTATAGAAGCTATAAACCTCTTTTTGCAAGGTGATGCTGTGGGTTGTTTGGCAAAAATAGAAAATACAAGAGGTCCGGAAATTGCCGATTGGTATATACGGCATGGTCAAAATACGTCAACGTTTAGAAACGCTGTGTTTGGTAAAGCCCCCCTACCGGAGTTACAGCCACTTGACAAGAAACGAAATCCTTCTAAATCATTACAAGATGATGTATTTAAAAGAGACTTTTACAAATGCAGGTATTGCGGCAACAGATTAATTTCACGAGATTTTTTTAAACTTTTTATTGAAAAGCTCAATTCACCTGTTTTTCAAAAGGGGAGGGCAAATATAGAAATACATGGAATCATACTGCTTGCCTGGCCTATTGCAGACCATGTTGTTCCACATAATTTGGGTGGTCGTACAGATTTATCCAATCTTGTTGCTGCATGTTACTCTTGTAATTATGGTAAACTCCACTTCACAGTTGAACAATTGGGTTTAGAAAATCCACTTAACCGCCCGCCGGTAAATGATGGCTGGACAGGTTTAACGGATAAAATAGCCTTACTGGAAAAACACAGTATAACTATTTGGTCTTAACACTGCGTAAAATTTATAAAAAGCATACTGTTTCAAACAAGGTTTTTAATTACCCCTTACCGCTGCTGTTATTACTCAGCAGCAGCACCATAGCTCTAAGTTCCTGCACTTCTTTTTGCAGGCGTTTTACCTTTTTTTTCAGTTTTTTAAACTGACGGCTGGCAGGTGCGGCAGGCTGGGCAAGGGCGGCTTGTTGTTCGGCCCGAAGGCGTGCCAGTTCGGTTTCGCGTTGCAGTTGTTCCAGCACCTGTTTACCCTCGTTGGGGTTAAGGTTGCCTTTTTGTTGCAGGTCGTTTATAAATTTGCTCACCCGTTCTTTGGCGGCTTGTTTCAGCAGGTCCATGCCGGCATCGGCAATGGCGCGCAGCAGGGCGTCGTCGGCGGTAGTGGTGGTATCGGCGGGGGGCGGCGTGGTTTTTTGGGTTTCGGTTATATCGGGTTCGGTGCGGGGAGTGGTTATTTCCACAATTTTAGGATGTTGATTTTCCATGGTAAAGGGTACTTGTTTTATATGAGCAAAAGCAGCAACCGGTTGCCGTATTTTGCAAAATGGCGTATTTTTTGATATTAACCACCGGTTGTGGCCGTAAGTTTATTTTTGTTTTATATCATGCAAATATCGGGCTTAAAAAACCGCCAACAGCGTACAAGTTAAGGGTTAATCGCCGCTTAAATGCCGGTCCATATCGCGGCGGAGGTCTTTTTCTTTAATGCTTTCTTTTTTGTTAAAGGTTTTTTTACCCTTTGCCAGGGCAATTTCTACTTTTACCAATCCTTTGGAACTAATAAAAACCAAGGTAGGCACAATGGTATAGCCGCGTTCTTTCATTTTGGCTTCTAATTTACGCAATTCGCGTTTTTTGAGCAACAGTTTGCGTTCGCGTTTGGGTTCGTGGTTATACACACCGCCTTGTTTATACTCGGCAATATGCAGGTGTTTGAGCATTAGTTCGCCGCTGCTGAAATAGCAATAGGCATCGCTCATGCTTACTTTACCCGTTTTACAGGCTTTTACCTCTGTACCGGTAAGCACAATGCCGGCATCGTATTTCTCCAGCAGGAAATACTCAAAGTTGGCGCGTTTATTATTGGCCACCACCACCGGTTCGTTTTGTTTGGCTGCTTGCGGTTGCATGGTTATTGTTGGTTATCGGGTAAATGCAGTTTGTTTGTTTGTCAGGCAGGAATAACGGTCAAAAGCTGTAATAAGTTCCATTGGTGGTAATAAATGCGCATCCGGCTGTTGGGTGTTGTTTTTTTGCCGGCGCCTGGAGTTTAGGGCAGGTTTTTAAAAAAATCAATGGTGGCATTGGTCATGGTTTGTGCATGAGGAGGCAGTTCGTTGCCGGTCCAGGGGTGCCGCATTCCAAAAACGTGGTTGGCATCGGGTATGGGCAGCAATTGGCTGTCGGGTTGCCATTGGTGCAGCATTTCTGCTTCTTCATACAGTACTACAGGGTCGGCGGTTCCGTGTACAATAAGCAGGGGGCATTGCAGGCTTTTGGCAGCCTCTTCAATGTGCAGGCGGTTCATGTTTTGCATGGTGTTTTCGTACAGTTGAAAGTAGAGGGGCATTTGCTGTTGGGTTCGGGCGTTTTGAATATACACTACGCCTTTTTTGCGCCATTCTTCAACCGCGTTTCCCTGGCTTATATGGCGGTGGTAAGAGCAAACCCCTGCCCAGGTGGCAATACCGGTAACGCGGCGGTCTTCGCGGGCTTTAAGTATGGTAAGCCCGCCGCCCCGGCTATGTCCGCAAAGAAACAGTTTTCGGGTATCTATTTCGGACTCGGGCACTATGCCGTTGCTGTTCAGGAGGTGGTCTATTACCACGCCCAAATCGTCTAATTCAATGCTGTAATTGTTGTTTCCAAAGGCTTCCAGGTCGGCAAATTCATCGGGTTTTTCAAGGGTGGTGCCGTTGTAAGAAAAGTTAAACAAGGCAAACACAAAGCCGGCGCCGGCAAACTGTTGGGCAACCAAATGCCAGGCGCCCCAATCTTTAAACCCCTTAAACCCATGCGAAAACACTACCACCGGCTTGGGTTTGCCGGTTTGGTGGTAGTAAACATCGGTTATAACAGGGCGACCGTGCAGGCCGTTTATAAGAAGGTTCTGAATTTGTCGCATAACAGGTAGTTGTATTTATTTCCGAATAACTGCATAAACCCGAAAACTACGGTGCAAGTTAGGTAAAATACCCGAAAATTTACCCCCCGAAAAACACAACCAAGCCATATACCCCGACAATTTACTCCAAACATGCCGCCCCCGTGCCGCAGCCGCCTGCACAGGCTAAACCGGCAGAAGGGGTGAAAAATATCCGAAATTGACCGTACCTTTGCCCTATGAAAATATTAATGGTTTGTTTAGGCAATATTTGTCGCTCTCCTATGGCAGAAGGTATTTTGCGGCACAAAGCAACCGAAGCGGGGTTAAACTGGCTTGTTGATTCGGCCGGAACCAGCGACTGGCACCGCGGCGAAGCACCCGATACAAGGGCAGTACGGAAAATGCGCGAACATGGCATTGATATTGCCCCGCTCCGCGCCCGGCAGTTAGCACCCAAAGACTTTGAAACGTTTGACCTTATTTATGTTATGGATGCCGAAAACTACCGCGATGTGCTGAGAATAGCATTAAACAACCAACAAAAAGCAAAGGTGCAACTCATTATGAATGAGGCAGAACCGGGTAAAAACGGTATTGTACCCGACCCCTACTTTAACAACGGCTTTGAAACCGTTTACCAACTCTTAAACCAAGCCTGCAACGCAATTATACAAAAGTATTCTGAAAAAAATAGTTAAGTAATAGTAAATATGCTGCCTTGCTATTGCACTTACAAAGAATTTGCAGGCTTTTGTTTCCCGAAAAAAAATAAAACAATAAAATAATCCTGAAATTTCAACTCCAAAAACATGAAACCCTCCATACCCAGCGGCACACGCGATTTTAGCCCTGCCGAAGTGCGAAAAAGGCAGTATATAACCGGCCTTATAAGGCAAAACTTTGAGCAGTTTGGCTATGAACCGTTAGAAACGCCTGCCATGGAAAACTTAGATACCCTCATGGGCAAATATGGCGATGAGGGAGATAAACTAATTTTTAAAATACTGAACAACGGATTGGATTTACCCGAAAAACGCGCCAAAACCCTTGCAGGTTTTGAGCAGGTATTATCGGGTAAAAATACCAAAGACATTACCGAGCGTGCCCTTCGGTACGACCTTACCATTCCTTTTGCGCGGTATGTGGTTATGAACCAGGGTAAACTACCCCTGCCTTTTAAGCGTTACCAAATTCAGCCCGTATGGCGTGCCGACCGCCCCCAAAAAGGGCGCTACCGCGAGTTTTACCAATGCGATGCCGATGCCATAGGCACCACCTCCCTGCTGAACGAAGCCGAACTGGTGCAAATTTACGACCGTGTGTATGCCCAACTGGGTATGAAGGTGCGCATTGCGGTAAACAACCGGAAAATACTGGCCGGCATTGCCGAAGTTTGCGGAATGACCGATAAATTTACCGACCTTACCGTTGCCATTGATAAATTAGACAAAATAGGACCCGACGGCGTTAGCGCCGAACTTTCGGCAAAAGGCATTAACCAACAGGCGCTGCAAACCATACAGGCCTTTTTGCAACTAACCGGCAGCAATGCACAAATACTGGCCAACCTTAAAGCACAACTGGCAACCTCTGCCACGGGGCAAAAAGGCATTGCCGAACTGGAAACCCTGTTTACCTACCTTGCCGCCGTGCAACTGCAAAACGCCGTACAAATTGATATTACCTTGGCAAGGGGGTTAAACTACTACACCGGCTGCATTTTTGAGGTAAAAACAGATGAGGTAAAAATTGGCAGCTTAGGCGGCGGCGGCCGCTACGACGACCTTACCGGTACTTTCGGGCTGAAAGGGTTGTCGGGCGTAGGCATTTCTTTCGGGTTAGACCGCATTTACGACGTGCTGGAAGAGCTGAACCTGTTTCCGAAAGAAGCCAATACGGTGGTAAGGGCGTTGTTTATTAACTTTGGTAACGAATTTGAGCAATATGCTTTTACCGCACTGCAACAACTAAGGGCAAAAGGCATACCTGCCGAAATGTACCCCGATGCGGCTAAACTCAAAAAACAAATGGATTATGCCAATGCCCGCCAAATTCCGTTTGTGGTTTTTTGCGGAGAAACCGAACTGCAAACAGGCCGCCTTACCCTGAAAAACATGCTTACCGGCCAACAGCAGGAAATTACGTCCGAAGAACTGATAATGGTAGTTGAGTAGCCTGTGGAGCACAAATTACGCAAAATAACTGCAAGACTGGCGGCCGTAGCAACACATCTCAGATTACGCTTTCGGGAAAAAAGGGTGTACGTTTTGGGTGGTTAAATACGTTGTTATTTTATCAATTTGATTAGAGGGAACTACTTCAAAACTATTCTCCTCTTTTATTTGAAGCCATGTTGCATGATGTTGCAGGGCAGCATCATCACCAATAATAAAATATTTACCTTCTTGTTTCTTTTTTCTCATATACTGAACAAATAAAATATACTTAGTAAGCTCGTTATCATGGTTTTCTGTTTCAAAATCAATAATTTTTCCTGTTATTGGCATACCATTTTTACCAATAAAATTTAACTTAACAGGAAACAGTATATCAGGCATTTTAGCTGCATTTATTTCAATATCTATGTTTACAAATTCTTTAATTTTGGGGTATAATTGTTCTTTTATCAATTCATAAGTGGTATTGGGTTTTTCAACAGGTTCATAACTGCCTACAATTTTATCGAATAATTTTTTAAACTGTGTTTCATTTGCAGGTATATTAATAGGTATTGGCGCAGAAAACTGGAGCAAATTATTGGAATAACGGCTGAGATAAGTTAAGTACTCTTCGGTAAATGGGTTACCGCTAAGCGAACTGCTTTGCTTTTTTGACATCCGGCCGATACTTTGAAGCGACTGCTGCAATAGGCTAAATGCTGCGTTGGATAATAACGGTCTAATAACCTGTTGAATTTTATAATCCGAAAACGTAAAGAATATGCGGTTTCCGTCAATGAGCAACAATCCCACTGCAAGCATTTCGCCAACAGACGGATTGGGTACAACTTTAACTATAGAATAAAAGGGCATTTGGAGGTTTATTTATATGATGAAAGAAGTTGTAAGTATGATTTGAATGCGGTAATGCTGCTTTTAAGCCAATCTTCGGCAAATATTTTTTGGGTCAAGTGTTCTTTTTTCAGGTTAATATCAATACCCCATGCAACAGGAATTTGGGTTAAAATAGCATCTAACTCTTTAATGCAGAGTTCAACATTTTTATAAAAAAAATTCTCTACATAAAACAATAGCCATTGTGTGATATCAATCCCTTCCAATAAAGATTTGCACAAATCCGTATTGATAATTGTTTCATCAAAACTTATAATGTTTAGTTCCCGTTCCAGTGTATCGGTGTTAAAACAGTATTCGTGATCAATTGCATAAAATTGGTAGTTGTTCTCGCTTTCGTTACTAATGAGCAAATTAAAGTTGTTATGGTTTCTGTCTTCGTTACTCAACCAAATATCAAAAAGAGCAATTTCCAAAAATTGCAAGTGGTTTAGTTGAGTGGCATCGGTAAACCGGTTTACATCCTGAGCATCTCTCACTACTTTTGAACCAAAACATGGTTTATTAAAGGCAAATGCCGGTAATCCTTCAATTACATGAGCCGGCTCAATGTTTATAAAAGCAATATCGGGGGTAGAAATGTTCCAGATTTTTAAAAAACAAGTGGCAATATACTCATTAAACAAACGCGAGGCAGGCGTAAATCGGGCATATTTACAAATGTAGTAATTGCTGTCATTACACAATACTTCAACTGGCCTGCTTCCATTGGTAGATATAATCCTGGTAATTGGCTGAATGGATTGTAAAGGCCTAACCATACCGCAGTTTAAAATTAAATTATGACAATAAACCCCAACTCACAAAATTAATAGTTTCAACAACAATAAGCGCCCTGACTGGCAAAATTCACACTAATACTTGGCATAGAGGGTTACTCAGCAGGCGCTTATGAACAGGAAAAATAACTTATTAATTTTATGCTTTAAATATTTGTGTGGACTTGCCATCTTCCTGGTGGCAACATACGCTTTATTGTTTGCCGCTAAATCGCTATGAAACCATGGTTTGCTAAGCCATTTAGCCGCCTGCATTTTTCCATAATATGCTATAGAATTTGGGTAAATCATTTCATAGCCAATACTTACCCATACCTTCGTTTCCGCCAAAAATTATAGCCCAGCCCAAACAACAACACCAAAGCAAGCGGCAGCAATATGTTTAGCAGTTGCCATTGCAGTTTGGTTTCGGCTACGCGGGGTTTGTCTAACAGGCGCAGTTTAATATCTTTGTTTCGGGCGGCAATAATGCCGTTGTCGTCATTCAGCCATTCAATGGCGTTGAGTACCAGGTCTTTGTTGGCAAAGGTTTCGCCGGTGTATTTGTAGTAACCCAGCGGGCTGGTTTGCCCGCGCAGGGCGTCGTAGTCGTTTCTTATTATGTCGCCATCGGCAATTACCACCATTTTGTTGTAATCGCTTTCTTCGCGGTAGCTCACATCGGGCAGGGTATCAATCATTTTCAGGGTGGCGGGGTCGAGGCGGTTTTTAAACAGCGAGGGGAACTTACCTTCCAGCGCTACCGCAACAGGTTTATTGCCGGCGGCAAAATCTTTCGGGTTGGGTTTGGTGCGCACGTCGTTTACATCTACGCGTATAGGTGCGCTGTTGGCCCGGCTGTAGGGCGAGGTGGTAAGCAAAATGGTTTTTGTAATGTTACTTTTTCGGGTATCAATGGTATCTACGGTACCGGCAAATTGCATTAATACGGCGCTCAGGTTTTTGGTAACGGGGTGGTTGGAGTTGGTTTCGGTAATTACCGGAAAATAAGACCACGGAAACAGTTCCATTTGCTTTGCATTGCCAAAGGCATCGCGCCCTACGGCCAAGGGTATTTTACTGCATTGCAGGTCTTGCACCAAATCAAAATTAACCCTTGCGCCATATTTAAACAGTTGGTCTTCCAGGTTAAGCCCATAGTCGAGTGCCAAAAATGAACCGTTGTTGCTTTGCAGGCTGTCCATATCGGTAGCCATGTTTTCTACCAGCCACAGCACCTTGCCGCCGTTCATAATATATTGGTCAAGTTTAAACTTGTTTACCTCTTCAAACTTTTTGGTGGGTCGGGCCACAATTACGGTCCAGAATTTATTGGGTATGTACAGGTTTTTGGTAATATCGAGGCGTTGAATTTGGTAATAGGTTGATAAAGACACCATTACATCGCGCACTTCGTCAATGGGCAGTTCGCCGTGTCCTTCCAAAAAGGCAATACTGGGTTTGGTATTGCGCTGTAGTTTTTGCATGGTATTGGCTAAGTTATACTCCAGCAGGGCAATAGAGTTGTTAAGGGTTTCTTCGGCACCGGTGTTTAGTTGTTGCAGCAGCAGGTTGGCGGGCAACTCGCGCCCTTTATAGGAAAGCAGCGCCCCCGGAAAAATGATTTTTTCGGAATACTCATCTTTGTTTTCTACCAGCCGCCTTGGTTCCAGCCCTTTTTCCGATAACTGGTTAAAAATGTCCTCTCGCTGTTTGGGGTCGGCAATGCCTTCAAAGGGGTCAACAAACTCATATTCCACGCGGTTACCCGAATAAGCCCTGAACTCTTTAAGCATATCGAGCGTGGCATTGCGCAGGCGCTTAAACCCTGCCGGAAACTCACCCTGCAAAAACACCTTTACATACACCACATCATCTAAGTTTTGCAGCATTTGTTTGGTGGCCGGTGTAAGGGTAAAGCGCTTTTCTTTGGTAAGGTCAATGCGGTAGTAAAAATAGGCGGCCAGGGCATTTACCAGCAGAAAAATGGCAGCCAGTATGCCAAATTGCAGGAGCGATTGTGTTTTTTTTCGGGCGGTCATTGTTGGCAGGATAAAATTTTTGTTGTTGGCAATTGTTGGCAAGTTTATGGGTTGTTGTAATGAATTTACCATTTCCGGCTTTCCACCACCAGTTGGGTAAGCAGCAGAAACAGGGCAATAAAAGACCCGAAATACACCAAATCGCGGGTATCAATAACCCCGCGGCTCAAGGACTCATAGTGGGCGTTAATGCCCAGTTGCTCTACCATGTCATCAATACGGGCATAAAACATGTTGAGTTTGCTTAAATAGTCAAAGGTTTGGTAAAAGATAAAGCACAAAAACACCGCCAACAGGAAAGCCACAATTTGATTGCTGCTGAGCGATGAGGCAAAAATGCCGATGGCGGCAAAAGCAGCCCCCAAAAGCAATAACCCGATGTAAGAACCCCAGGCAGCGCCGGTATCGAGGTTTCCGGGCGGCAGCCCCAGCCGGTAAATGGTAAAAAAGTACACCAGTGTTGGCAACAGGGCAAAAAACACCAGAAAAACGGCAGCCAGATATTTACCGGCAATAATCTGCAAATCGGTTACCGGCCGGGTGGCCAGCAGTTCTATGGTGCCGGTTTTAAATTCTTCAGAAAAAGAACGCATGGTAATGGCCGGCACCAGAAACATAAAAATCCAGGGGGCGGTAAAAAACAAGCTGTCTAAAGAGGCATACCCGTAATCGAGCAGGTTGGTCTCGGGAAACACCCACAAGAAAAGACCGGTAGTTAGCAAAAAAACCACCATGGCCATATAGCCAATGAGCGAGCTGAAAAACGTATTGATTTCTTTTACAAACAGGGTGAGCATGGCTTGCTTTGGTTTGATTACTATGGTTTAAAATTGGTTTTGTAATGGTGGCAGGTTCAGGCAACCGGCTGCGGTTGTTCATGCGAGCCTGCGGTAAGTTGCCTGAACACGTCTTCCAAGCTGCTTTCTTCCTGCAGCAGGGTGAGCAGGGTAAGGTTGTTTTGTACGGCAAACCGGAAAATTTCGGGTCGCAGGTCGTATTCCGAATCGGGGTACAGGCGCCATTTGTTACCCCATGCTTCTACCCTGCCCACGTGGGGTAACAGTTGCAAATCGGCAAGTTGGGGGTTGGGGGTAAATTCTGCAACAACTGTTGTTTTGGCTTGCGAGCGGTGCTGCAGGTTTTCGGTAAGGTCATTGGCAACAATTTGGCCGCGGTCAAGTATTACCACGCGGTTGCACAGAGCCTGTACTTCCTGCATAATGTGGGTGCTTAAAATAACCGTTTTTTCTTTACCCAACGTTTTAATTACATTTCTTATTTCGGCCAGTTGATTGGGGTCAAGCCCCGATGTGGGTTCGTCTAAAATGAGTACGCGCGGATTGTGAATCATGGCCTGTGCCAGTCCAACGCGCTGCCGGTAGCCTTTTGATAATTGCCCGATGTGTTTTTTCTGTTCGCGCTCCAAGCCGGTGAGTTGTATCATTTCGTCAATCCGGTTTCGGGTGTTTTTACCCAATTGGTGCAGGCGGGCTATAAACTCCAGCGATTCGCGCACATACATATCGGCATACAAAGGGTTGTGTTCGGGCAAATAGCCAATGGCGCGGCGCACTTCCATGGGTGCCTGCTGTACATCAAACCCGCAAACAGTGGCTGTGCCTTTACTGGGGGGTATAAAGCAGGTAAGTATTTTCATGGTGGTAGTTTTTCCGGCGCCGTTGGGGCCCAAAAAACCCAAAATTTCACCCTCGCGTGCTTCAAAGCTAATGTTGTTTACCGCCTTTTGGGCGCCGTATATTTTACTAAGTCCGCTTACTTGTACCGACATATTGTTACAGGTGTGTGGGGTGCAAAGAAAAGTAAATGGTTTTGAGCGCCAAAAATACGCTTTTTTTCTGTTGGGCCGGTAAACTTTAGGTAAACACCTAAGTCATAGGCAAGCAGCGCCTGTTGATTTACCGCTTTTTATAACGAATTAATGCCCCGTAAAAGTGTTTGTGCTAAGGCCGCGCATTACAGGTGCCTGTTTTGGAACTTTTTGTGCCAGTTACCTATACCCCTCAACCTATGAAAAACTTTGCCTTTTTCTGCACTTTAGTTGCCTTGTTTGCTGTTTTAGGCGGCACTCCGTCAGTTGCAGTTGCCCAAACTTCTAAAAGCCGCGGCAATGCCAACAGCAAACCACCTGTTAAAGACCCCAAAAACAAGCCTAAACCCAAGCCATCGGGCAATACAGATAGCAACAAAACCAACCTGCTTAAAAATGCCTTTTCGTTTCATGGCGGCATTAATCTGGTAACCGATGGCGGTTCTTTTGGCATAGATGCTTTCCCGAATATTAATTTTAACCCTGCCGGCAAACGCTTTAGCGCCAACGCCGGCCCAATGTACCAACTGCGGCAGGCAGGCGGCAGCGTGCAACAGGTGTTTGGCGCACGCGCCAACGCCCAATACCGGCTATTGCCCGGCCTTTATGCCAACGCCGGCTGGGAAACCACCAACTTGCCCAACCCCCGCTATACCCCGCCCAATGTTAAAGACCCCAACACAACAATAAACCCGCAACCCAAACGCCTTACCACCAACCGGCTGCCTTTGGGCGCCGGCTTTACCCAACGCCTGTTTGGCGTTAATGTAGATGTGTGTGTTATGTATGATTTGCTCTATCGCAAAAACTCGTCGCCCTATGCCACTCCCTACCTGTTTAGGGGAGGCGTGTTTCTGGGCAGCGGCAAGCGCCATAAAAACAAAGAATAACAGCGGCAAACAAGCAATTGCATTGTTTTTAAAACAGCTGTTTGGTTTATACGCTTTTATGCCGTTACTTTGCGTAAAAATTAGCGCTGCCTCATGAAAAAACAATATTGCTCCCGCATTTTGTGGATTGCCTTTTTAGCTGCCACATTGTTTGTTTGCCATACGGCACTGGCTCAACGCCAACCTCTGCCCCCACGCAACAACCCGCCCAAAGAAGATAATAAAACACAGCAAACCGGCGGGTTCGACCACAACCGCTTTTTTGGAGAAGGCAACATAGGGTTTAATGCCGGAAGCGGCTTTGCTTATGTGTCGGCATCGCCTGTATTGGGCTATTGGTTTACCAACCGCATATCGGCAGGCGCAGGCCCCATTTTTGAATACTACCGATGGAGTAGCTACAAAGCCAACGTTTTGGGCGCCCGTGCTTTTGGCCGTTATCAGGCTTTTTCCAACCTGTTTAACAGCGGCGGCAACCTGTTTTTGCACGGACAGTACGATTTTTTATCTTACAAAGACAACGACCAGTTTAACGAAAAACGAATTACCGCACACCGCCTGCCCCTGGGACTTGGTTTCAGCCAGCCTATGGGCGGCATTGCCACTTTTAACCTCATGGCCTTGTACGATGTTTTATACAACAAAAACAAAGACCGGAATATACCGCTCTACAACTATGGTTATATTATTGACGGCTTTATTATTCAGGGTGGCGTAAATTTCGGGTTTTAAGCGGTAAAAAGCGTTCTTTGCAACGCCTGCCTTTCATTAACAACGGTTTACAAACAATAAAACAGCATGTCGCATCATTTAAGTGAACAGGAATTAGAACGCCGCAAAGCATTGCAGGAACTATCGGATTTGGGAATAGAACCATACCCTGCCGAAGGTTTTGAGATAAATGCCAACACACAGGAAATACTGGAAAACTATAATTCCGAAGCAAAAAATTACCAACAGGTGCAAATAGCCGGCAGGCTAATGACCAAACGCATTATGGGCAAAGCCTCTTTTGCCGTGCTGCAAGATGCAAAAGGAAAAATTCAACTCTATATAAGCCGCGATGATATTTGCCCCGGCGAAGATAAAACCCTGTACAACACCGTATTTAAACGCCTGTTGGATATTGGCGATTTTATAGGGGTAAACGGCTATGTATTTACCACCCAAACCGGCGAAATTACCCTGCATGTTACCGGCCTGAAACTGCTTAGCAAATCACTGAAACCGCTGCCCATAGTAAAAACAGAAAAAGACGGAACCGTACACGACGCCATAGCCGACCCCGAATTTAAATACCGGCAACGCTATGTAGATTTAACGGTAAACCCGCTGGTAAAAAACGTGTTCATGAAACGCTCGCAACTCATTGGCAGTATGCGCCGCTTTATGACCGAACTGGGCTACTTAGAAGTAGAAACCCCCATTTTGCAACCCATTTACGGCGGCGCAGCGGCACGGCCTTTTAAAACACACCACAACGCATTAGACAGCGTTTTTTACATGCGAATTGCCAACGAGTTATACCTTAAACGCCTTATTGTTGGCGGGTTTGACGGGGTGTTTGAGTTTGCCAAGGATTTCAGAAACGAGGGCATGAGCCGTTTTCATAACCCCGAATTTACCATGTTGGAAGTGTATGTGGCTTATAAAGACTACCAATGGATGATGGATTTTACCGAAGCCATGCTGGAACGCGCCGCATTGGACCTGCACGGAACCACCCAACTGCCCGTGGGCGAACATATTATAGACTTTAAACGCCCCTGGAAACGCTTTACCATGTACGAAGCCATAGAACACTTTACCGGTATTGATATTTCGGAAATGAACGAAACCGACCTGCTTCAGGTATGCAAACAACTGCATATAGAAACCGATAAAAGCATGGCAAGGGGTAAACTTATTGACGAAATTTTTGGCGCAAAATGCGAACCCTGCCTCATACAGCCTACTTTTATTACCGATTACCCGGTTGAAATGTCGCCTTTGGCAAAAAAACACCGAAGCAAACCGGGGCTGGTAGAGCGCTTTGAAGCTATTTGCAACGGTAAAGAAATTTGCAACGCCTTTTCTGAACTCAACGACCCCATAGACCAGCGCAAACGATTTGAAGACCAACTGGAACTGGGCCGCCGGGGCGATATTGAAGCCATGATGCTCGATGAAGATTTTCTCCGGGCGTTGGAGTATGGTATGCCGCCAACAGCAGGGCTTGGTATTGGTATTGACCGCCTTTGCATGATTATGACCAACCAGCCGTCTATACAAGACGTACTGTTCTTTCCGCAAATGAAGCCCGAAAAATTTGACTAACCTAATCCCTGCTACATGGTAACGGCTGTAACCGATGGCATAGAAGTAAGCGTAGAAGTTTTTTACTACCCCGAAGGCTCTAATCCGCAACTGTCGGAGTATTTGCATGCCTACCGCATTACCATTACCAACCAAAGCAACCATACTGTACAACTGCTGTACCGCCATTGGTTCATATGGGACTCAGACGGCACTAAACGAGAAGTATCGGGCGCCGGTGTAGTGGGTGAGCAGCCTGTATTGGAACCGGGCGCATCGCACCAATACACATCGGCTTGCAACCTGCATACCGAATTTGGGCGCATGCACGGCATTTATATTATGGAGCAACAAAACAACCGGCGCCGGTTTCCGGTAAATATACCCGCTTTTACCATGACTGTGCCCTATAAACTTAACTGAAAAACTGCCCGGAAAACAAAAAAATAACGCTCAACCGCCCATTGGCAATTAAAACAGGGCAACTGCCGTTAAACTATTGACAAAACAAAATGTCGAAGTTTTAAACTTGTTTGCGCAAAGGCGCAGCAGGCATGTTTAGCCTCAAGCCAACACGTGTTTATATTACCAAAATAAGGCAATCATCATTCCCCAAATTTACTTTTACACAATGAAAAAAACAGTTTTTGCCCTGGCGCTTGTTATCTGCTTTGCCACTTTTAACTCGTTTACCATTTCAAACAGCGCCAAAGATGGCAAGGTAAACTGGATAAGCATGAGTCAAGCCATTGAACTTGCCCAAAAAGAACCCCGAAAAATTATTGTAGATGTATATGCCGACTGGTGCGGCTGGTGCAAAAAAATGGATAAAACCACTTACAGCCACCCCGCCATTGCCGACTACCTGAACGAAAAATACTACGCCGTAAAATTTGATGCCGAATCGAAAGAACCTATTACTGTTGGCGCAGAAACTTTCCGTTACAAACAAACCGGCCGCGGAGGCGTGCATGAACTGGCACAAACCCTGCTCGAAGGGCAAATTTCGCTCCCTTCGGCGGTAGTATTAGATGAAAAACTGAGCAAACTTACCATTATTCCCGGCTACCAGGATGTGGAAATGATGGATAAAGCCCTGCACTACTTTGGCGACGGTTACTATGACAAGGGCATTAAATGGGGCGTGTTTGAAAAAAATTACCGCCCCCGAATTAAAAACTAAGTACTTATTTAGGTTGTACCTTTGTTGGTGATGTTCTGCACTAAATTCCTTTCATTTTACCGCAAAGAACGCAAAGTTTTGCGCAAAGTTCCGCAAAGTTTTTTTGCGCTTTGGTCAATGCTTCAAATGAGCAAGGAGCAGGAGAAAATGCAGGGATTTACAGATAGTACCTAAATAGTTACAAAACTAAAACCTGCCACTACTTCCTGTTTTGGCTGCTGCCCGCAGCAGGTGCTGCGTGTGCCAAAATACAAAACCCCGCCGGATTTGTTTTCCGGCGGGGTTTGCATTTTTGAAGCCGCGGTGTGACTTCTGTTGAAGACATAGCATATCTGCCAGACATGCTATGTCTAAATCCCGGCATCTATACTATGCCTAAATCCAATCCCGGAAAATTGCGCTAACTCACCACACTGCCGTTTGTTGCAGCTGCATCGGGGGCAACAAAAATAAGTTTTCCCCGGCTGTCTGCCATTAAAATCATGCCGTGGCTGTCAATGCCGCGCAGTTTCCGGGGCGCAAGGTTGGCAAGCAGCAGCACCTGCCGGCCAACCACTTCTTCGGGTTGGTAGTGCATGGCTATGCCCGATACTACGGTGCGTTGTTCAAAGCCAAGGTCTAAGGTAAGTTGCAGCAGTTTATCGGCTTTTGGCACTTTTTGGGCATCTAAAACGGTGGCAATGCGCAGGTCTAATTTAGCAAAGTCATCGTACTGTATGAGTTCTTTTACCGCTACATATTCGGCCGGTGTTTCAAGTGGCTCGGTTGCCGGTGTGGCATCTGTTGCTGCCGCATCGGGGTTTTTGGCGGCTTCGTAGGCTGCTTTTGCTTCGGCCAAACGTTGCACCTGGGCGGCAATGGCGGTATCGTCAATTTTTTCAAACAGCAGTTCGGGCTGGTTTACCGTTGTTCCTTCGGCAATGGCATAAGTTCCTTGCAAAACTGCTGCTTTATCTTGTTGGCCAAGGTTAATAAAGCCGGCAATTTTGGCGGCAGTAAAGGGCAAAAACGGCTCAAGATATACGCCAAGCCACGCAACAAGTTCAAGGCAAACACCCAATATGGCTGCCGTTTCATCGGGTTGCTGTTTATACAGTTTCCAGGGTTCGGTATCGGTTAAAAACTTGTTGCCGGCGCGCGCCACGTCCATTACGGCATTCAGGGCGTTTCTGAACTCGTAGTTATGTATAAAAGTGTGTAGTTGTTTAGGCATGGTTTGCAGGGCGGTAAACACCTCCTGCGCCTGCGGTTGTATGGCTTGCCGTGCTGCCGGGGGTATATGGGGCAGTTTGCCGTTAAAATATTTATGCATAAGCACCAGTACCCTGTTTACCAAATTGCCCAATATGGCCACTAACTCATTGTTATTGCGCGCCTGGAAATCTGCCCAACTGAAATCGCTGTCTTTCTGTTCGGGCATGTTTACCGTAAGCACATAGCGCAGCACATCTTCCTTGCCCGGGAAATGGGTTAAATACTCGTGCAGCCAAACCGCATAATTGCGCGAGGTGGACATTTTATCGCCCTCCAAATTCATAAACTGATTGGCGGGTATGTTTACCGGCAGCGTGTAGTTGCCCAAAGCATGCAAAATAATAGGGAAAATAATACAGTGAAAAACAATGTTATCTTTTCCAATAAAATGTACCAATTTGGTATGCTCATCTTGCCAGTATGTTTGCCAGTTGTTGGGCAGCAGTGCCTTGGTTGCCGAAATATACCCAATGGGCGCATCGAGCCAAACGTACAGCGCCTTGCCTTCGGCGCCGGGCAGCGGTACGGGTACGCCCCAATCCAAATCGCGGGTCATGGCGCGCTCCTGCAAACCCTGCTCCACCCATGAACGGCATTGCCCCAATACGTGTTTTTTCCAGGGTTCCAGGTTTTGGGCATCTTCAATCCAGTTTTTCACCCATGCTTCGTAGCGGTTCATGGGCAGGTACCAATGTCGGGTAGGTTTAAGTACGGGTTGTTGCCCGCTAAGGGTAGATTTCGGGTTAATTAAATCGGTGGGGCTAAGGCTGGAGCCGCATTTTTCGCATTGGTCGCCATAGGCATTTTCGTTGCCGCAGCGGGGGCAGGTTCCGGTAATATAGCGGTCGGCCAAAAACTGTTTAAATTCCTCGTCGTAGTATTGTTCGGTTTCTTTTTCGGTAAAAACACCGCGGTCAAACAGTTGTTTAAACACCTCTTGCGAGGTTTTATGGTGCAACGCATCGGAAGTGCGGTGGTAAACATCAAAGGAAATGCCTATTTGGGCAAAGGCGCGGCGGTTAATTTCGTGATATTTGTCAATAATTTGGCGGGGGGTAATGCCCTCTTGCTTGGCGCGTATGGTTATGGCTGCCCCATGTTCATCGGAGCCGCAAACAAACTTCACGTCTTCGCCGCACAGTCGCAGGTAGCGCACATAAATATCGGCGGGAATATAGGCTCCGGTAAGGTGTCCAATGTGCAACGGGCCATTGGCATAAGGCAGGGCGGCGGTAACTAAGTAGCGTTTTATGTTTAACATGCAGCGTTTTAAAATGGGTAATTGGTAAAAGCTTTTGGGGATTGACGTTTAGCGGTTTGTGAAGAAACGGCGTTTTGCCATATACCCATGCCATTCGGGCAAATATAATAACCCGAAACAAAACTTTAACACAATGCGTTCAAATTTACCCGATTTTTAACCGGTACACCTGCAAAACTTATAGCAACAGGCCTGTTTTTCGAGGGAATACCGGCATTAACAGCGCTAAACACCAATGTTAGCCGAATGGTGTTTGGGTGCCGCCGGAATTGCTATGGGGCATGTATTGGAGTGCCTTTCTGCAAGTTAATCACGGCAGGCATTACAACACCGGGGGCATGGTTATGTCCAACTGCCAGTTGCCGCGCACAGTTTGCTTTTGCCTGTTTTCTTTCAACAATTGCAAAAAATGGCTGCGGGGTATGTGTTTGGCGCCCAGACTTTCGAGGTGTTGGGTGTGCAGTTGGCAGTCAACGAGGGTAAAACCCCAGGTTTGCAACTGCTTTACCAGCACAATAAAGCCCGCTTTAGAGGCATTGCTTTGGTGGCTAAACATAGACTCGCCATAAAAATGGCCACCCAGCGACACGCCATACAAACCGCCCGCCAACTCGCCGGTTTCGGAGTTCCACACCTCTACAGAATGGGCAAAACCGGCGCGGTGCAAGCGGCAATAAGCCGCCACCATAGGCTGTGTAATCCAGGTTGAAGATTGTCCCGGGCGCAAAACGCGGCGGCAGGCGGTTACTACATCGCTAAAGCAGGTATCGAAGGTAATATTGAATTGCTGTTTTTTTAAAACCTGTTTCATACTTTTCGATACTTTCAGTTCTTGCGGGTATAGCACAAAGCGCGGGTCGGGCGACCACCACAGCAGGGGTTCGCCACTGCTGTACCACGGAAAAATGCCCTGCCGGTAAGCCAGCAACAGCCGTTTTACCGATAAATCGCCGCCAACGGCCAGCAGCCCTTCTTCGGATGCCAGGTGCGGCGGCGGAAAAACCAATTCATTGGTAAGCAGGTAAACGGGCATATTGGCTAAATAATTGGTGCTGCGTATTAAATGCTATGTAATTATTCAGGTTCTATCTGTAAATCCCGGCATTTTCTCCTGCTCCTTGCTCATTGGAAGCATTGACCATAAAGAGCAAAAAAACTTTGCATTCTTTGCGGAAAAATGAAAGAAATTCAGTGAAGAACGTCACCAACAAAGGTACAACCTGAATAAGTACAATGCTATTTACTTATTACCATTTTTTGCACCCCTTTTTGCTGCCCGTTGTGCAATACCACAAAATAAACGCCGTTGGCAAGCGCATCGGTGCGTAGCAAATTAGCAGCGTTGGGGGCAATTTGTTTGCGCAATACCAGGTTTCCGGTGGCGTTATATACATCTGCCTGCAATGTTTTGGCATAGTTATCAGATAACACTAACATGGTGCTGTTGCCGGCCGGGTTGGGTTGCAGGGCAAAGTTTAAATGTTGGTGCTGCAAGGGTGGGTTAATGCCTGTTGCAAGGTTAAAGGCAGTAACAGCCGTTGCACAATGACGTATGCCGGCCAGGTGGGCTGCAGTAGCTACGGCAGCTTTAACGTTGTTGGCCATAAAATTAAAATCAAGTATATCCAGCACATCGGTAGGGGTGTGGTAGTGTATGTTTCTGAAATTGGCGCCATCGGTAAGCATGAGCGCCTGCATACCGGCATCCCAGAATTTGGCATGGTCGCTACGGCGCAGGTCGGTAGCTATTTCGCCGTTGCCCGGTACGGTAAGTGTGGTTACTTTAAGCGCCGGCACATACAGGGCGGCACAACTGTCGAAGGCATTGCGCAAGGGGGCAGATGTGGTATTGGCTACATTAATGAGGAAATCGCCCCTGAATTGGTTGGCTGTCAGTTCGGCATAAGCATCGGGAAACAGGATGTTAAAACCCACCGGCGTACTTTGCGAGTTGGGCGCTTCGCTGTAGTAGCCAATCATTTCAAAGTTTAGCACACCGGCAATGGTTTCAAAAGCATCTTTACCGCCGGGGCTGTTAATAAAAGCATTGCTGCCCAACAGTCCCAGTTCTTCAAGGTCGAAGCCTATAAATTTAATATTGTTTCTAAACTGGTAGGGGCTTAACACCCGAAGCGCTTCCAATACGCCCACCACACCCGAACCGTTATCATCGGCGCCGGGCGCTACAGACACCGAGTCGAAATGGGCATCAATAATTACGGTTTGGGTTTCGTTTCCCTGTCCTTGCAGCCTGCCAATAATATTTTGCCCCGAAAAAGCGCCAACCGAAAAGTCTTGCCGGTAGGTTTGCAGCCCGGCATTGGTAAAACGGGTTTCAATGGCATCTTTCACCTCCTGAATATGCTCCAATCCGGCATCGTAATGGCGGATACCTTGTACAAATTCAAGGTCGTTGTACAGGTTATCGGGATTTACCTCATCTACAATTGCCTGAATATCAACAGGTTGCCGGTCATCGGCAATAATTTTCAAAAAATAAATGCCCGATGCAAGCCCGCCCGGGTTGTATTGCCAGGTTAGCGTTTTTCCGCTTCCGGGGTTTACCGGGTAGCCCACATCGCCCCAGGTTTCCGCCACATCAATCAGGTAAGTTTGCCCCATGTTGTCTGATACGCGAAGTTCAATTTCCAGGGCATCGTTTTCGGCATCGGCCACATCAAAGGTAATGGTTACGCGGTTGTTCAGCTCATCGGGAAAAGCCATAATGTTGCTGATAACGGGCGCAGCGTTCTGTGCCGGTAAAGCAGAACCGCACAGAAAGCACAAAACCGGCGCGGCAAAAGCAATAAAACGTACAATATTTTTCATATTTACTAATGGTGGTTTATTTGTGGTGAACTAATGTAAATTAGATTTTTTTACAATTAAAAGCAGGCTGGTTTTTACAATTTGCCCCATGGTTTGGCAGCGCAAAAACTGGTCAGACTGGTAATGTTGCGCCAGTTCGTTTTTAAGGGTATCAATTTTGGCGGGGGTAGAAATATGGTCATGTACCATTACGTCAAACAATTCGTTGAGTCTGAATTTAGAGGTTTTCATGCGGTTGGCAATAAGGGCGTGCTCTTCGTGTTGGTATTGACGGGTAGTTTCGGCATTTATACGCTTTATGCACAATTGTACAAAAGGGCGGTTTTCTTTAAAAAAGTGGGGCATATACATATTTTTATGCCCTTCGTAGCATTGCTGGTCAAAATCTATGGCGCGTATCCGGTATTGGGTATCGTCAAAATCGGGGGTTACGTCTATTACAAAGTTATAGGCGCGCATATCGCCCAACAGTTTAACAAAGCAGCGCTCGTTAAATTTTATAAATTCTTTGGCAATTCGGGTTTCGTTCAGGTTGGCATTGTTAAAGTGGCGTTGAATAAACTGGTCGCCCGGAATTCCGGCAATGTGCTCTTCAATAAGCGTATCTTTGCAAACAAAGTAATTAATGCGGTTGGGCGACAGTATATGTTCCAGTTCCAGTCCGTAAATGCGCGAGGCATCGGCAATTTTAACGTAGTAGTAATCGTAGTTGTCATTAAAGTTATTAATTATTCTAATTCTGAAAGGGTTTGAGTTTCCGAAAGTGCAGTAATCAATTCGGTCAACCGAAAGGTGTTCCATAAAAGAGGTATCTCCGGCAGCTTTCAGAATGCCGTATATGGCGGTAAGTGCGCCGTGAATTTCGCGCCGGTCCGATTCGGAATAAAAAACCGTTTCCCAAAGCGTGTCGTTGCCGGCGGAGTCAACAAAAGGTACCGAAAACGAGTAATGTTTCAGGTCTTTGTAAAGGCAGGGCATATCTTCTACCCTGCGGTTTTGCCGCAGGTAGTGCCGCAGGTCGCGGTGTATGGGGTAGGTCTGCTTTTTTTTGGAAATGATGTTTTCTTTGTTTTCTTCCTGCATAAATTATATGATGCGTTGGTAAGCGGTTAAACTGCCCCGAAAGTACAGCATTTACCCATTAACGGCAAATTTTGTATGGTATTTGTTGCGGTAATGAGTAACTTTGCCTTTGAACTTAACTTTTAAGCCTGCAAAATGGCATCATTTTTATTTAATTATTACCCCACATGACCATTTCAGCCAACAACCCCGCTCTCCATTCGTGGATACCGGCATCTAAAGGAACCGATTTTCCTGTTCAAAACCTGCCATTTGGCGTTTTTTCCGATTTGCAGAACCGGCGCCCGCGCCCGGCAAGCATTATTGGCAATACGGTTATTGATTTGTGCGCGCTGGAAGAATTGGGTTATTTTACCAATCTTTTGCCCGCCGGGGCGCCGGTTTTTTCGGGCAGCACACTCAACCCTTTCCTGAAGTTGGGTAAACAGGTTTGGCGGGCAGTAAGGCAGCGCCTGTCTGACCTGTTCAATGCCACTAATACCGAGTTGAAAGGCAACCGGGAACACTGCGAAAAAATACTGTTTCCGGTTGAAACCTGTTTACTGCACCTGCCCGTGCACGTGGGCGATTATTCCGATTTTTACTCCAGCCGCGAACATGCCACAAATGTAGGTATTATGTTTCGCGGGGCAGATAACGCACTGATGCCCAATTGGTTACACCTGCCGGTTGGTTATCATGGGCGGTCGTCGTCTATTGTAGTATCGGGTACGCCCCTGCACCGCCCCAAAGGACAAATGCAATTTCAAGACGGACAGCCGCCGGTTTTCGGGCCTTCGCGCCTGCTCGATTTTGAACTGGAAATGGCCTTTATTACCGGAAAGGGAAAACCACTGGGCTATTCTATCGGGGTTGATGAAGCCGATGAGTATATCTTCGGGTTAATGCTGTTTAATGATTGGTCGGCACGCGATATACAAAAATGGGAGTACCAGCCGCTGGGGCCGTTTTTAGGTAAAAATTTCGGCTCGTCGGTATCGCCCTGGCTTGTTACACTCGATGCGCTGGAGCCTTTCCGCGTAGCAGCGCCGGTGCAGGAGCCTGCTGTGCTGCCCTACCTGCAATACAGTGGAAACAAAGCTTTAGATATAAACCTGAGCGTGTTTATACAGCCCGATGGCGGCACGGCTACCCAAATTTGCCAATCAAACACCAAATACCTGTATTGGACTATGGAGCAGCAACTGGCGCATCATACCGTTAACGGCTGCAATATAAACGCCGGCGATATGCTGGCATCGGGTACCATCAGCGGCCCCATGCCCAATTCTTTCGGGTCTATGCTGGAACTCACCTGGCGCGGCACCAAACCTCTTACCCTTTCAGACGGCACCGAACGCAAATTTATTGCCGATGGCGATACGGTTATTATGAAAGGGTATGCCCAATATCCCGATAACGGGTTGCGCATAGGGTTTGGCGAGGTAAGCGGTAAGGTGTTGCCTGCTTTATAACCCAACAGCATACGGAAAATTATGCAGGTTGTATAAGGTGCATTCATCACCATGCAAGTACCAACGCACCAAAAGTGCGGCAAAAACATTTTGCAATAATTTAACCCGGTAAATGCAGCAATAAAATTTGCGAGAAAATAAAAAAAGGCTTATTTTAGCCACTAAACTTGGTTATTCATTTCATTAACTCACGCTTTAACCTTTTTTTATGATATCCGACAGGTCGCAATACAAAACCCCGCTGCATTTGCTTTACAAATGGGAACAGGACACCCCTAAAAACCTGTACCTGAAACAACCCATTAGCGGACGCTGGATTAATTTTACCTGGCAGGATGCCGCCGAACAAATACGCCGCATGGCTGCCGCTTTGCAGTCTATGCAACTGCCGCCCCAAAGCAAAATTGCCATAGTATCTAAAAACTGCGCCCATTGGATAATGGCAGATTTGGCCATTATGATGAGCGGACATGTTTCGGTGCCGCTGTACCCCAACATTAACGCCGGCACACTGGAGTATGTATTACAACACAGCGAAGCCAAAGCGCTGTTTGTTGGAAAGTTAGATAACTGGCAACACATGAAACCCGGCGTGCCCGAAGGGTTGTATTGCATTTCTTTTCCTAACTACTACAATACCGATAAAAGCTATGACAACTGGGACGACCTCACAGCTCAGCACGAGCCTGTTGCCGGTACGCCCAACCGCAACTTAGACGACCTGATGACCATCATCTACACATCGGGTACTACCGGAAAACCCAAAGGTGTTATGCACTCTTATTACACCATGTCCTATGCCATTACCCAGGCGCTTCAGGTTATAGATATCAGCCAGTTGCAGCAAAGGCATTTCTTTTCTTACCTGCCCCTGTCGCATATTGCAGAGCGGATTTTGGTAGAAATGGGGGCACTATACACCGGCAGCACCATATATTTTGCAGAGTCGTTAGACACCTTTGCCGATAACCTTCGATTTGCACAACCCTCTGTTTTTATGGCAGTGCCGCGCATTTGGACTAAGTTTCAGAAAAAAATACTCGAAAAAATGCCACAACAACGGCTCAACCTGTTGTTGTCCATACCGGTAATTTCGGGGTTAATAAAGAAAAAAATACGCCAGTCATTGGGTTTATCAAATGCTGTTTTTTGTTTTACCGGTGCGGCTCCTATTCCGGCCTCACTGCTGGAGTGGTTTCAAAAACTGGGCATTTCTATTTTGGAGGTATATGCCATGACCGAAAACAGCGCCTACTCGCACTGCACCCGCCCCGACAACATGCGGTTTGGCTATGTGGGGCAACCCATGCCTTTTGTTGATGTAAAAATCAGCGAAATAGGGGAAATTCTGGTAAAAAGTGATGCCAATATGCTGGGCTACTACAAAGAACCCGAACAAACCGCTGCCGCCTTTGACGAAAACGGTTACCTCAAAACAGGCGATAAGGGTGTAGTGGCTAAAGACGGCTTTTTAAAAATTACCGGCCGGGTAAAAGAAATTTTTAAAACCGAGAAGGGTAAATACGTAGCACCTGCACCTATAGAAATGGAAATTCTGGAAAACGAATTTATTGAGCAGGTGTGTGTGGTAGGTGCCAACTTGCCTCAACCCATTGCACTGGTGGTGCTTTCTGAAATTGCCCGAACTGCCGAAAAGGGTAAAGTGGGCGAAAGCCTTGGCCAAACATTGAACATCGTTAACCAAAAACTCGAATCGCACGAGCATGTAAAAACGCTGGTAGTGGTTAAAGATGAATGGACAGTAGAAAACTCGCTGCTTACGCCATCGCTGAAAATTAAGCGCAACCCTATTGAGGAAACCTACGGCGGGCGTTTCAGCTACTGGTACAACCACCCCGAAAACATAATTTGGGAGTAAAGCGGGTTTGTTTGGAAAAAGGTAACCCGGGTTGGTAGTGTTTTGCATGGTTATGCAAACTTAAAGGCGCAGTTTTGCCTAAGCAGATAAAAAACCTTCTCTCCTGACTTCGACAATTCGTGTCAAAGTCAGGAGAATTTTGGCTAAATCCTTTCAGAAAAATTGTGTTATATATGTCCTCCGGATAAATCCGGAGGCAATTTATTTAAACAAAGGATTTGGCTTCTCTCCTGACTTCGACAATGCGTCACCCAATTTGGCAATGCTGCAATTACAACCTTCAGATAATCAACAACTTGTGATTTCTCCCCCCAAAAAAGTGTCAAAGTCAGGAAAAACCTTCTCTGCCGCAAGAGGGGCAGAAAAAGGTTTTTTTCATGTTTGAATGCTATGCCAGCCCCAGCACTTTCAGCCCGTTGGTAGTGGCAATATTTACCAGCGTATCAATATCATACAGGCGGCAGGCTTCCAGCATTACGCGCATTTCTGTCCACAGGTCGCCATCGGAGTAGGGTTTGTAAATGTCGCTTATGTTATCGGTACCAAAAGCTACTACCAATCCGGCGGGCGCCATTTCGTCAACGGGGGTAATGGAGTTGTGGCTGGGTGCCAGTTTTTCGGTTCGGTTATGGTCAATCCAGGCGGTAGGGCACGAAATAACCATTACCCCGGCTTCGCGCATGAGTTTGTACAACTCTTGCCGGTACTCGCTGGTATGAGCCGCCACCGAAATACAGTGTACGGCGGCTACGCGCCCTTGCATACCGTGTTCTATGGTTTTGCGGGTAAGCAATTCGGTTTCTTTTTCTTCATCGGTGTTAAACTGGTCAACGTGAACGTGTACCATTTTACCCATAGTTTTTCCGGTTTGCAACAACACATCAAGGTGTTCGGCTTCGCGCCCGGCATCTTTGGCAGGCAATCCGCCAATAATATCAACAAACTGCACGGCAATATCGTACCAGTATTTGGCTTTGGGTTCAATAACGCCTTTCAGCACCTGGTTTACAAATTTAAGTTCAATGTCTTTGCCGTAGGTATCGCGCAGTTTTTGTGCGGCAATAATGGCTTTGTCTTCTATTACTTCGTCCACATCAATAAAAGTGCCCAGCGCCTGGGTTCCCTGCTCCATAAAATACTCAACCGCGCGCGCCATGCGGCCATAAATTTCATCGGGCGTTGCCTCGCGTTTCATGGTATCAATTAAATGCCATTTTTCTTTTAGCGGGGCATTTACATAGCGGAAATTATTGGTGGTAAGGGTGTAGGCGCGGTCTAAGTGTGCGTGTGTGTTTACCCAGCCTCCTTTTTGGTAAATTTTGCCTTTTACAACCTGTCGTAAATTCATAATTGCAGTATTTATAGGTGATGGAATGTTTTTTTTGAACGTGTTTTTGTGGTAAAAAAAAAGCGTTCACCCGAAAATGAACGCCTTAAAAGTACTTTTGCATTATGGTTGGGAATGTTTTTGCTGTGTGTGTTCAAAACCGGTATCATCTGTAAGCAGTTTGTTGAGGGCCAAATGTACCTTTTCAAACCCGAAACTCTGCAAGGTTTGTTGCAGGAGGTTTTCTATTTCGGCATTGCACAAGTTACCTATGCTGCCCTCGTGGGTGTGGTGTACCTGATAGTTGGGGTGGTAGTTGCCGGCGGCAATATCTTCGCCC
Organism: Sphingobacteriales bacterium TSM_CSM; assembly: GCA_002212725.1. GTDB lineage: Bacteria > Bacteroidota > Bacteroidia > Chitinophagales > UBA2359 > UBA2359. The sequence continues at coordinate 33,026 of MTCR01000095.1, forward strand.
ACTTTGCGGTAGGCATCGCGAAACGACATGCCCTGTGTTACCAGCTGGTTTACCACTTCTACGCTGAACATATAGCGGTATCGCTCATTTTTAACGGCATCGGGGTTAATTTTCATATTTTGGAGCATGTAGTTGGCAATTGCCAGGCAGTTTTTCAGGTCTTCAAATGCAGGAAGGAAATCTTCCTTAATAATTTGAAGGTCGCGGTGGTAGCCCGATGCCAGGTTGGCTGTTATCATGGCAATTTGTTGGGGCAATACGGCCAGTTTGTTGCATTTGGCGCGTATAAGTTCAAACACATCGGGGTTTTTCTTGTGCGGCATAATGCTGGAGCCGGTAGTGAGGTGGTCGGGCAGGCTCACAAAGGCAAAATTCTGGCTCATGTACAGGCAAACATCCTGCGATAATTTTGCCAGTGTGGCGGCAATGCTTGCCAGGGCATCGGCCACTATGCGTTCGGTTTTACCTCGCCCCATTTGGGCATATACCACGTTGTAGTTCAGGGTATCAAAACCCATAAGTTGGGTGGTAAGTGTGCGGTTAAGCGGAAACGACGAGCCGTAACCGGCCGCCGAGCCAAGGGGGTTTTTGTTGGTTATTTTATAGGCGGCCTGCAGCAGCAGCAGGTCGTCGGTAAGGCTTTCGGCATAGGCGCCAAACCATAACCCAAAAGAAGAGGGCATGGCCACCTGATAGTGCGTGTAGCCCGGCATCAGCACCTCTTTGTGTTGGTTGCTAAGGGCAATGAGGGTATGAAACAGGGGTTTTACCAAATTTACCACCTCCTCAATTTCGTGGCGTATGAAGAGTTTAAGGTCGAGCAGTACCTGGTCGTTGCGTGAGCGGCCGCTGTGTATTTTTTTGCCCATTTCGCCCAGGCGACGGGTAAGAATAAGTTCTACCTGCGAGTGTACGTCTTCAATACCCTCTTCAATAATGAATTTACCTTGCTGAATTTCGTGGTAGATGGTGCGCAGTTCGGCGGTAAGGATTTGCCACTCTTGCCGGGTAAGCAGCCCGATGCTTTGCAACATGGCTATATGGGCAAGGCTGCCCAAAACATCGTGCGTGGCTAAAAGTACGTCTAAATCTTTGTCTTTACCAATGGTAAACACTTCGATTTCCTTGCTAATTTCGAAGCCTTTTTGCCAGAGTTTCATGTGTAGGAAAGTTTGGCAAATGTACGCAGTTTTTTTAAATCTGGCAATAGTTGCAAAAAATGACCCGAAAAAAATGGCAATAATCAGGTGCAAAACATTGCCCTGCAAAGAGCGCTAACGGTTAAAAATGGCTCATGAACTGAAGTGATTTTACTTAGCGGTTATATGTTTTGCCGCAAGGTTCGCAAAGGTTGCGCAAGGTTCGCAATTTGTTATAAAAGATTGCTGATGCGAGGAGTTGTTTTTGGTTAAAAATCATGGCGTTCTTAGCGGTTATATGTTTTACCGCAAGGTTCGCAATTTGTTATAAAAGATTGCTCCGGCAGCTACAGAACACTTTTTAACCGGCCATAAAAACAAGGTTATCAGACTCTAAATTGTTTGAAATGAGGTAGTCATCAATGTTGTTCTGCGGTACCGGGTTGCCGTTGTTATCTATAACAAAACATTGGTAGCCCCATTGTTGAAGTTGTTTATACGCCTCACGATGTGGCCGGTTGTTGCGCCCGGGTTCTACATATTCCATTATTATTATGGGTTTACCGGTATCTTTGGTAAGAATAAGTTGTGCGCCTTTAATTACTTCATTTTCATAACCCTCGGCATCAATTTTTATGAAATCGGGGCTTATTTTTTCTGATTTGCAAAAGTCATCAACAGATATGGCTTCAACTGTATGCAAAACAGGCGTGCTGTTTTTAAACCAGGCTTCGTGTTCAAACTGCGCGGCATTAAATGTGTTGTATTCTGAGTGCAGGTTGTCAAATTCATAAAACTCAAGCAACATACTTTTGCTTGTTATGGCCTTGTTAAAAATTTGTATTGTTTGCTTTTCGGCGGTATTACTCTGTAAAATAGCAAAGGTATTGCCCGAAGGTTCAAAGGCATAAACCTTTCCGGTTGTTATAATTTCATTGGCAAGGAGGGTAAAAAAGCCGTAATGCGCGCCAATATCCAGGAATACGGCGCTTTCGGTCAAGTGTTTAATGAGGTATTTTGTAAGTCTTATTTCCGATATATGCGATTTTCCGCCTGTTAAGTAAATATCGGTAGCAGCGGGCAAGGCAACCTGCATGGTTTTTCCGTAAAACAATGTTGCTTTTACCAGAATTTCTTTCTTAAAAAGCCGGTATGCGGTTAACCTGTATAGTATTGCAAAAATATATTTAGCCGGGTTATGCAGCATTCGGGCTGCTTTGCTCATTGAAGCAATTTTCTCAACCAGCGTTACTTGTGACAGTAGTTTATCTTTCATTGTTTGCTGTTTAGGGGTGCTTGCGTTGCTATTGCCGGGGCAATTTTGAACAACTCCGGCCCGAAAAACAGGCACAGACCGGAGGCATGGGCATTGAATTGAGTTTCGGCGTAACCAATATGGTTGATTATAGGGCTGCAACGGGCATTTTTGGGTAAAATACGGTTTTGACGCATTACTTAAGGGGTAATTTACCCGGCCGTATGCGGGAGCGGTGTTTTTAGTTTACCCAGCCATTTGGCCACAATGGTAGCCACGGTAGCATCGCTGGTAACATTGGCCACGGTGCGGCACATATCCAGCGGGCGGTCAATGGCCAAAATGAGCGCCAACCCTGCTTCGGGTATGCCGGCTTGTGCCAGTACAATAACCAGCATTACCATACCGGCTCCGGGCACGGGCGCCGCACCAATAGATGCCAGCGTTGCCGTAAGAATAATGCCCAACTGTGTTTGCAAAGATAATTCCATACCAAAAGCCTGCGCAATAAACACTGCGGCAACGGCCTGGTATAGACTGGTGCCGTCCATATTTACCGTAGCGCCTACGGGCAGCACAAAACTGGCAACCTCCTCATCAACGCCCAGTTTTTCTATGGTGCGCTCTAAGTTTACCGGCAGCGCCGCCGCACTGGAGCTGGAAGAAAAAGCAATCATTTGCGTGGGGGCCATGCCGCCAAAAAACTGTTTCAAATCCATGCCGGCAAGAAAACGCACCAGCACCGGGTAAAACACAAACAACAGTATGGCAATGCCCAGCAGCACACAAATTGCATATCCTATAAGCGCCTTAAACAAATCAATACTGGGCGATTCTACCACCAGCGCCGCCAGCAGCGCAAATACACCATAGGGGGCAAACAGCATAATTATATCAACCATTTTGAGTACAACCTCGTTAAACCCGTCAAAAAAATCTTTTACCGGCTGCGCTTTCTCTTTGGGAACCATCACCAGCGCCACCCCAAAAAACAGCGCAAATACAATAACCTGCAACATGTTGCTGTTTTCGGTGGCAGATTTGAAAAAGTTATCGGGTACTAAATCAACCAAGGGTTGCAAAGGCCCTGCCGCTTTTTGCTTTTCGGCCAACTGAATTTTTCCCGATGCCTGTTCGCTGTATGCCGATACCAGCTCCTGCCGCGTGGATTCGCTGATGAGGAAACCCGGCCGCACCACATTTACAATAACCAACCCGATGGTAATGGCCATTACCGTGGTAAACAAAAACATGCCAAGGGCGCGGAAGCCTATTGCCGATAATGAGGAGATGTCTTTTAAATCGGCTACACCTTTAATGAGCGAACCAATTACCAGCGGTATGGCAATGAGTTTAAGTGCATTAATAAAAATGCTGCCAAATGGCTTTATCCAATCTACAATAAAGGGTTTAAAACCGGCGTAGGCGCCAATAGCACCAAAAACAACGCCAAAAACCATCATGAGCAAAATTTGCCAGTGCAGTGCCAGTTTACGCATAGCAAACAAGTAAATTAAACAGGGTGAAAAAATGTTGTATTTTGCTCCAATATTAGTACAAGTTAGGTTGCCTTGTATGCAAATGAGCAAAAAAGATTTTTACCCTGCCTGTTTTGCGGGTTAAACTGCCTTTTTGCAAGGCAAAGCCGGGTTAAAGGTGGCAAAAGCAGCCAGAATAGCCATGTTCATAAAAAACAGCGAGCCTATTTTGTCTGTTTCAATTAAATCGCCCATGGTAAGGTTAAACAAAATAATGGCATAAGATACCAACACAGCCATAACAAACGGTTTTTGGGTGGTTGGCAGGTGGCGGTACAGGTTTTCGCCGGTTATGAGCACGGCCAAGCAGAGGCCAACAAAGAGCAGTAACCCAATAAAGCCCTGCTCTACTAAGGTCATAAGAAAATAATTATGCACCCCCGACCGCTCCTCGTTGTCGCTCACGTAGGTTTCAAAGTCGTCAACGGTGTAGTATTGGTAAAAGTTGTAAAAATTGCCCGGGCCAAATCCGGTAAGGGGGTGTTGCAGGCTCATTCTGAAAGCGGCAATCCACCGGTACACGCGCTCCATAGAAGATATGTCTTTACCTTCAAAGGTTGCGGTAAGGTGGTCTTCCAGATTTGCGTGGTAAATGGTAGTTTCGTAGTCGGGCGCCAGGTTCAGGTATCGGTAGTCATTGGCATAATACACCACCATAAACATTACCCCCAGAAAAGCAACGGCGGCAATCCATTTGGTAAGCCGTTTTACAAAAATATACCTAAGCACCGGTATAAGCAGCAACGAAAGGTAGGCCGCCCGCGTATAGGCAAAAACAATTCCGGTAAGCATTAATAAAACGACCGTTTTTACTACCAGCCGCATAATAGTGCCCTGTTTATACCAATGCCGGGCATAAAGGGCAAAGGGTAAAAATACTACCAAAATTACGGCATAACTAACATGGTTGCGAAAAAAGGGGGTCATGGTTTTGTTTACCTCCGAAAATTCAAAGCTCAGGAGGGCATGTCGTATGGTAGTTTGAATAATTACTGCCGAAAGCGGAATGGCAATACACCAGAACAAAGCTTTAAAGTGCCGCTCTTCCCGAAGAAACAAAACGCCAAGGAAGTAAAAAACCACTACATACCACAGTTTGGCAAGAAAAAACTTGCCCGATACCAGTGCTACCTGTGCATACAGTGCCGTAACTCCAATCCACAGCACGTGCAGGCATAGCAAAACGGTTATGGGGTGGTTAAGCAGGGGGCGCGTAAGTTGCCGGGGGTTGGCCAGATAGTAAATCAGGGCAACGCCCATTAGCAGCACTATATAGGGTTCGGTAGGCAAATCGGTGGCCAGGGTTTCGCCTATTTCATACTCCATTGAAACAGGTATGAGCAACCACAGCAGCAGAAAGGCCTGTCTGAAATATTTTACTATAAACAACCCGAAAATAATGGTAAACGGCAAGGCATAGGCAACATAAACATCTTTAACCAATGCCACAGTTACCGATAGCAGGGTTAATACGGCAAATAAGCCGAAAATAAGCATCGGAGAAACAGATTGCTGCAACAGGTTGTTTTTCATGGGCGGCGCCGTTTAAGGCAAAAAAATTGCCGAAATGTACCCGTCCGGGGTATTGTTATATTGTTTCGGGTTCATTAAAGTTAAAGTTTTTAAACTTTTCTATAAACACCGCCATCAACATCATACAGGCCAGGGTAACCAGTGTGGCGCTTGCCACAATCAGCCACCTTACGGGCTTAAACCGTTTTTCGGCAGGTGTGGCGTTTTCAACCACATAGAGTGTGGAGTATCGCTGATTCATGACCGCCGTATGCTGCTCGTACAGGGTAAGGGCGCCGTTATACTCCTCTACCGCCCTTCTTATGATGCGCTCCATAACATGGGCGGTAACCGTATCATCGGGGTTTCTGGTAAGGGTACGTATAAGGCTGTCGCGCAGCATTTCAAGGCGTTGTTCCTTTTCATCTAAATCTTGCTTGTAAAACTGGCCAAGTCCCGATTTTTTCTCGTTTATAAGCGTTTTATTGAGCGTATCTAAGCGCACCACAATTTCGTTGGCCATGGCGGCAGCTAAGTTGCGGTCTTTATCAACTACTTCAATTTGCACTATGCCATCGGGTGTTTTGGTAGTGGTGAAATGGTCGCGCAGTTCTTCGCTTGCCAGATAGTCTTTCATTGAGCTGGTTGTGTCAATATCGTAATGCTTAAAAAGGTTAAACTTATTAATAATATATTCTTCCAATGCCTTGGATTGGGACAGCAAAACCAAACGACTTACTTCCGATTTTCCGCCGAACAGGTAAACCGGCGTTTCGGTAGCACCCAAATTAAATAGGTTGGAGCGGTCCATAAGGTGAGGGTTTATGGGTATAACCGTGGCCGAAGATTTGTAATATTCGGGCAGCAATAAAGAAACCACAGCACTCAGCAGGGCTGCCGTAATACTCACTATGGCAATTGGCTTTGCCCATTTGTATAAAATTCTAACCAGTTCTTCCATGAATAATATTTTAACTAAAGCACTCTTGTTTTAAAAAGATTGGCAAAGGTACGCAAAAGAACCTTTATCTTTATGTTTTGCTTGTTTCTGCCTGCATCAGGCGCTGCCTGCCTGCCATACTTTCTTAAACTGCAGCAAACCCATTGCCCGGGCAACCGGCAGGGCAGCAGCCATGGTAAGCAAAAACGAGGCATACCAAGGCAAAGGCAGGTATTTGCTGCCTGTATTGGCCAACACAACATATACCCCGGCGTATGCCACCACAGCAATCACTGTTGCCGGCGAAACCTTTAGCCGCAGTTTTACCACCGCAGCAACAACAAACAAAATTGCTGCAAGGCTTTGCGTTATAAGCGCCGCCCACGCCGCCCCCAATGCCTTGTAATGCGGAATGAGCAGGTAGTTGAGCGCCACATTAAGCGCCACACTTAACAGCGCAATGGTATTAACATGCCAAAGGTTATGGTTGGCCGCCAACAGCGAACCAAACACATATACAGACGAAATAGCAATGAACGACAGTATTAGCCAGCCAAACACCGATGCATAATAGCCATTGGCCTCTACATACAAAAGGTGCATGAGCTGGTTACTGTAAAAGTAGCAACAAACCGCCCCGGCGGTTGCAAGCGCATACAAAGTTTTTGCGCTGAAACTTACCAAAGGCGCCACCGGCTCTTTTTTTATTAACATGCGCGAAAACATGGGCAGCAAAATAGTAGATAGCAATACCCCAATCATGTTTACCGCATCTAACAGGCGGTAAGCCGATGCATAAATGCCTGCTTCATGTGCACCATCGGCCGGCAGCATTTTTTCAAGCATTACCGTATCTATGCGGTTGTACACACTCATTAACACACCGGCCAGGGCAAACGGGTAGCTTTTCCGCAAAATGCCGGCCAGGTAACGGTAATCGAGGTTAAATACCGGTTTGTGCAAATGCCTTCCGGCCACTACCAACCCTGTTACACAAGTAAGCACATAGCCCGCCGTTTGTGCATATACAAACCACGCTACCTGCAAAGGGGCAGGCAACAAACCTCCCCACAAAATAACCGCACAAATGCCAATCATAAGCAACTTATCTAAAACAGACAGCAGGCTATCGGCTTTAAACAAGTGTAAACCCTGCAAATTTGACCTGAAATACCCAATATACGATACCAATACCTGGTTAATACACAGCAAGAGCAGCAAATGCAACTGAAACCGGTTGTAACCAAGCGCAAAAGCCCCGGCAAAGCACAATAGCAGGTAACCAAAAGCCAGCAGCACTTTTACCGCCATAATGCCACCAAAATGCTCATTTAACCATTGCCGGTTTTGCGCTACCGCGCGGCTGTTGTAGTTGTTTACGCCAAAATCGAGCAGGGTTTGTAGCAAAAAAGAGTAGTTAAACAGCGCAAAATAAACGCCATAAGCCGCCGCCCCCACTGTATTTTGAACGGTGCGGTCAATACCAAATATCCAAAATGGTTTAACCAACAGGTTTACCACAAAAAGCAGCGATACATTGGCTATAAAACGTTTGTTCATTGAGGCGGTTGTAAGCAGCAAAATTAAGCATTCTGCCGCAATTGCCGTTATGCTTTATATTATTAGTCCAAAACCACCTTGCCTGTATGTGTTTTGCTATGTTTACCTTACTGACTACTCAACCGCTTCGCGTTTAGCCTACCACACCTTTACCGCCACCCGTGTAAGCGGTTGCCCACACACATACAGTACATAAAAATAAATACCTTGCGGCAAACCTGCCGGCGGAGTGTGCGTAAGGTTGTATTCTCCCTCGGTTTTTAACTCGTTGGCAAGGGGCTGCGCTACTAAGTTGCCCTGGCTGTTGTACATGGCTATGCTTACCTGCGCATTGTACGCCACGCGGTAGGTAAGCGTGGTACTGCCGCTAAACACCGTGGGGTTTACGTCAAAAGTGTTGTCTGACGGTCCGCCGGCGGTGGCGGGGTGGATGGTCGTTATGGGAACGCTTACCGTATAAACAGTTTGGCAGTAAGGAGAATTTCCATCGGTTACAGTTACGGTATAGCTGCCGGCGCAGAGGTTGGTTCGGGTTGGGCTGTTGCACAAGGGGCAATCGCTCCAACTGTAATCGTAAGCGCCGCTGCCCCCCGTAACCAACAACGCAATTTGCCCCATGCTTTGGTCAACGCTACAGGCAACAAGGCTCGGCTGTACATCGCCGGTTACTTCCAACTCGTCGTAAACGGCGGTAACGGTAATGGGTAGGGTATATGTGTTGCCATTAAATTCTAAGTAAAAAGAAGTTGTGTTTGCGCCTAAACCGGTAAGCGTGTGGTTTCCGCTTTCATTAACTGGAAAATCTACGTCAACGGTAAAATCTACGTCGCAGTCGTAGGCGGGGGTAACGGTGACAGAAGCAGGTTGATACAGGTTGCCGTTGCAATCGTAAAGGGCAGTTGGCTCTTGCGGGGAGTAAACAAAACTTGGGGTGAGGCATATTTCAGGAATAAACGTTACCACATGACGAGTTGGACCTTTTTTGCTGTCATAAAAATAAATTTCAACAGAATTATACGGATGGTCCGGAATAATGCAAAACTCGCCCGATGCTGCTTCTGTAACACTGCCGGTTGAAAAAATGGTGGTAGGCGGTTCTCTGTTTAACCACCCATACGAAATAAAAGCCTGAATGGGGTAATCGCCGTCGGGATCGACAGCCTCGTAAAAAATACAGATTTCCTGTGTAAAATCGTAAACCGAAATCACCGAAGACATAGTAATAACAGGGAGGTTATTAACTTCGCCGGTTACATCGCAAAGCGGCATAAAACTGCCCTGAGCTATGCAACCAAAATTATCTGCGGCGTAATAATAAATGTACTCTCCTGCCTGATAATTGGGAAAATAAATGGTAAAATTATCAGAACCAGATATATTAGAACCATATACGGTAGTCCAATCTGCGCCGTTGTAAGTTAGGTATATGCGGTCTATGTCAGAACTGGTGTCATACAAAAAATTAAGGTATGTACCTTCTCCGGTTCCATCCGGCTCGCAAATACTGAGTTCTGCATATATATTAAGGCTAAACTGGCAGCCGGTATTGGTAGTACATTCGGCAGCAGGAGTGGCGCTAAGCGCAGTAGAGCAACCATAGCCGTTTGTTACCGTAATATCATAGTCTTGTAAAAGCGGAATGGTATAAAAACTGTTGCCTCCGTTGTAAGGCGCAAAATATCTGCCCCAACCGGCAATATCGTAGGTATAGGGTCCGTTATTGCCGCTTACGTCTTCAATATACAACTGATAAACATTGTCTATAAAACCATTGCACACATAATAAAATTCAATATCTGAAGGATTGAAACCGGAGCAGGCGGTATCCCATTGGTAACCCGATGTTTCATTGCAACCCGTAGGGAAGGGTGCGGTTATATCGCTGCTTGCCATATCAGGATATATGCCCACTGCCCGCCATGCGTTATACACAGAACGAATTTCATTGCAGTTATAGCCTTTTTCAATAGCCGAGTTGAGGGTGTGGTAGGCGATTTCGCTAAACTTGTCAACATTGACAAGCCTTTCTTTGTACACATTAAAAACTAATTGAACTGCTTTATCTATGGCTGTGCTAAGGTTGTTGTCAATGGCATCTACCCTTACCGACGCAGATTGTGCCGGAAAAGGGTCGGCATAGCCATCGGGGACGGCGGCTCCGGTATCGTTATTTTTTGCATCTTCATAGGGTTTTTTGTTTTGCCCGGGCGGAGTTCCGTTTGTAAGCAAATAAAACCAATGGTTAATAATACTTGTGCGGTCATAGCGGTCGTGCGTATAATTTCCCCAATATAGATTTTGGTTATAAAAAGCAGCTTGCCCTCTTGCATAAACGCTTCCATTGGGCAGTAGCCGCACACCTGCACTATTGGGGTTGGCAAATGACCATTGAATGGTAAGCAAATCGCATACACTGTTGTGTGCATTGGTCATACTTGCGGTTGTTTGGTATTCTATGGCAGCGCCCAATATATCGCAAAAACTCTCTACGGCCGTACCCGCAGGCTCATACACTTTCTCACGCACATCATCAAACTTAAAACTTTGTGTATTTGCAAATAATATACTATGCGACAGTTCATGCCCAATAATACCTAAACTAATGGCGTTTAAGGCGTTGTAAACTTCCTCTGTGTACCAAAAATTTCCGGCTATTACATCATTGCCAATTTCTATGGAATAAACCGGATTGCCAAAACTGCCTGCATTGCAAGGATTAGAACCGGCTGCGGGGGCATCGCCATAATCTAAAACAAGTTCAACAGGGTATGGGGTTTGAAAAGCAAGGCTATTATAAAGATAGTCCCATGCTTGTTGAAGCGCCCAATGCGCAGTAGCATATTCGGGGTGAGGGTGTGTGCTCCAATTATTACTATAATGCGTTATGGGCGTACCCCATATGCAAGCTCCATGCCTACCACTGCCGTCATACAAAAGTGTTTTTATGCCCGCGCCCCGGCTGTTATCGGTTAACTCGTATAAACCCGTTGTAGCATTTAATTCGGCGCAAAAGTTTTTTGCACCGTAGGTTTGCCCAAACCCCCACCAAGTGTTTACCATACAAGTTTGGGCGCAGGCATGAATAACAGGACCCCCGTATTGTATAATCGTTCCGTTATAAGCATCAACCCACAAGGTTGAACCATCACTAAGGTCAAATCTGTATTGAATTTCAGGTTTATTAGTAAATTTTTTTGCGCTAAGTGTCTTTTTTACTGTATAAGTCAATTTCTCAGCTTCGTCTTTCGTGGGAAGATACGTATAATCATAGGGACTAGAAAATATCTGCTTCCCAACATACTTTCGCCAATCATCTGTTAAAAAATATTTTATACTGTCCCATGCCTGTTCTATGGGAAATGTAGTAACGGTATCTACATCTAAAAGCGGGTCGAAGGTTGTTCTAAAAGCGGTGACATAGCCGTTTTTGGTTGTAAAACCGAAATGATGCCCTGTATCAAACCCCTTGTGGTATTGAGTGTAATTCCAAATTTCATAATTGGGTATGTCAGATGGCGACATCTTGTTGAAGCGTAATTCATTTATTTGATTAATCCCTAAAGATGGCAGCACATAGTCGTCCATAAATTTTTCGGGGGTAATTTTTAATTCAATATCAATACCACCAACACTGAACCAAATATCTTCAAATCTTGGCAATACCCCTTTTCTGGTTATTTTGACAAGCGGGCTATTTTTTTTAGCATAGTTTGGCGTATCGGCTCTTGTAGAATACATTGGCGGGTAGGGGTGTATAACAGAGTCGGGAATATTGTTCAACTCCGCTTTAAATTTAGGACTATTAGAAAAAGAGGCTGTTGGCGTTTCGGTTGCCTGTTGGGTTGTGCTGTTGGTTGTAACGCCCTCTGCTTTTTTTACAGCGTTTTGATTAGAAAACCATTGCGCGCAACCGGCAATAATGCAAGCAATCACTAAATACAGAAGCGATATTGATAACTTTTTCATGATGACAACTTTTTTGTGTTTTAAAAAATAGAATAAAAAATTTTAATGCCGATGTAAACACAAAAACGCTACGGCGGATGCCTTACCCGCCGGCAGGCTGGAAATGCAAACAAAGGTTTATGTTTACAAATATACCAGTTTGGTTTTAATTTTACAAGTTTTTTTGCGCAACAAATTTACCAAAAAAAGAAACAGCCGAAAGGGACGTTTCCTCCTTCGGCTGTTTCTTGCAATGTAACGGTTGGCATTATTGTTTTAATACACCTTTACCGCCACCCGTGTAAGCGGTTGCTCACACACATACAGTACATAAAAATAAATACCTTGCGGCAAGCCTGCCGGCGGTGTGTGCGTAAGGCTGTATTCGCCCTCGGTTTTTAACTCGTTGGTAAGGGGCTGCGCTACTAAGTTGCCCTGGCTGTTGTACATGGCTATGCTTACCTGCGCATTGTACGCCACGCGGT
>MTCR01000063.1 GCA_002212725.1 Sphingobacteriales bacterium TSM_CSM
TCTCTTGTTCCTTGCTGATTGGAAGCATTGACCATAAAGAACAAAAAAACTTTGCAGAACTTTGCGTTCTTTGCGGCAAAATGAAAGGAATTCAGCTAAAAACAGCACCAACAAAGGTGTGGCTTAAATAAGTACAAGAAAAGACAGAGATACCAAATTACAACACCGCTTTTTGCAAGTTTTCAAATATTATTGTTGTACCTAACTCCTTAACCTACCCCCATGCAACTATGAACAACAATTTTACCGCCACCCAAAAAGCGCTTGCCTGGCTGGTGCATTTTTTTACCGCTACGGGCATGGTAGCCGGTTTTATGTCGTTATTGGCCATAGCCGAACATAACTGGCGTATAGCCATGTTTTGGCTGTTGATAAGCCAGGTTATTGATGCCCTTGACGGCACTTTTGCCCGTTGGTTCCGGGTAAAAGAGGTGCTGCCTTTTTTTGACGGCAAAATGCTTGACAGTGTAATAGATTTTGCCAACTATGCCATTATACCTGCCTATTTCTTGTATGAAGCAGGCATGGTATCTGCCCCAATGAGCCTGCCCGTGGCGGCTGCCGTGCTGCTTACATCAGGTATGTACTATGGCAAATCGGGCATGGTAAGCAGCGATTACCATTTTGTGGGGTTTCCGGTTATGTGGAACTTTGTAATTTTTTACCTGTTTTTTGTGTTTAACCTGGGACATACGGGCAACCTGCTGCTGTTTGCTGCCTTTTGTATCTTGCATTTTGTGCCGGTAAAATACATATACCCCACCCGAACCGAAGAATATTGGCTGCTCAATACCGGCATTACCGTGGCCACCATTGTTGCAAGCGCTTTATTGGTGTTTCTCTACCCCAAACAAACCACCGCCGTTGCCCTTCTAAAAGTTGTGGCCATTGCCGGGTTGCTGTATTTTGGAGTTATGAGCCTGTATAAAACGTATTTTTACAAGGCTTAAACCGGCGGTAAAGGAACTTTCGGGGTAATTTTGGTGTTTAAAAGGCAATTCAGGAAAAGTAAATCAAGTTTGGGCAATTTTTTTTCGCCCTACTATTGCAAAAAATGAGGTTAAGGTGTATTTTTGCACCGCTTTTGAGCGCTGGCCCGTTGTGTAATGGTAGCACTACAGATTTTGGTTCTGTCTGTCTTGGTTCGAATCCAGGCGGGCCAACACAAACAACCCTCGTCTTATACATAAGACGGGGGTTTTTGTTTGCCTGTTGCCCTGCCGCGGCTGCACAAAGCGCTGCAACAACCCTCAAACAAGGGTAAAACTTAGCCCTGTACAAAGGCGGCTGCTAAAAAAGCGGCATAAATTGTGTATTTTTTGGTTTATCTTTGCTGCAAAAGGTTGGTTATACCGGTAAACGCCAAATGCTGTATGAGAAACTTACTGCCGCTTGTTTTGGGTATATTGATTACCCTGCTCATTGTGCTGCTTGTTGCCAAACAATGGATGAGTATGAAATTAGAAACCAAATCGGAGCAAACCGCCACGGTACTGCTCGAAAAAATAAACAAGGTGTATAAATTAGTGGTGGTGGAAGGCGAGTTTGCCGAAATACTGTCGCACCAGGATTACTACGGATTTGACCTGCCCGGTTTCAGAAAAAAAGCTATTATAAAAATTGAAGCCAAAGTATCGGTGGGCTATAACTTAGACAGCCTTCGTATGGTAACAGATGAGGTAAATAAGGTAATAAAACTGCAAAAATGGCCCGAACCCGAAATTTTGTCTATAGACTCAGACATCAGCTACTACGACATTGACAACGGCGTTTTTAACAGCTTTACCCCGCAGGAACTTACCAAAATAACCCGCGATGCCAAAGATGCCATAAGAACAAAAGCCATGCACAGCAGTCTTATTCCGGCAGCACGGCAACAAGAGCAGCAAATGTTTGATATGATAAGCATGTTGGCCGAAAGCAGCGGTTGGCGGGTAGAAATTGACCCATCTATACCGGTAAACCCCGGGCCGGTTATACCCGATGATGCTCCTAAAACAACACCTCCGCCCAAAACGCCGGCACAAACAGGGCAACCGGCAACAAAAACCGGGGTAAAATAAACGCCGGTTTCCGCCCCCAAAATTTCCCCCCAAAACCACTTATTCCCCAAATTCGACCAGTTATTCCCAAATACCTGCCAGTTATTCCTTTTTGCTTTTTTGCAGTGGCAAATTTGTTATCTTTCGGCAACGGAAACCCCAAAATATCCGTTAGTATTTTTACACCGATAAAACTATGCCGCTATGAACAAAAACAGATTACACCCGGTAAGTTTGCGCGCCCTGCTTGCGCCGCTATGTATTAGTTTATTTGTAATGTGGGGGGGGGAATTGCCGGGTGTATGGGCAAAACAGTACGCTGCCGGAGTGTACACCGGTTACCTCCTGCAACCCTGATTTAGATTGCAGACAAGTGTACGATATCTACGAAGATTTAACCAACACAGACCCGCTAAATATTGAACCTTGCCGCAACAGGTCTTTTAACGGTATAGCACCCTGTGTTTATATAGGCGAATATCAGACCCTAACTGCATGGATGCCTCCTTTGGGTGATATTGGTGCAACTTGCCTTGCTTCTGGAGTTAGCACAGAAAACAATTATAGCACCGTACATTTATTGCTGATGTCTTTTCCATTTGGTAAAAACTCACTCCGAACTCAGGCTGCTACGCTTGCTACCGGTGAGGAACAGCGGGTTTTAACCATAAAAGAACAATTTACATATATAGAACCAAGACCTTACTACATGCTTTCAAGCAGTCTTTTTACTAAATCTTTTATAACACCTATGGCAGATGAAGCAGAAGACGATATCACCCAATCAGACAATCCCAGTCAAATAAGAACGGTTGTTCCTCATTCGGTTATAAAGCACAGAATTTTTTCTCAATGCGAAGGCGTACCTATTAATATTTTAGATGTGGTAATAGACAATACCCGTGGCAGAAACAGGTATTATCCATTTTTGCCTTGTAATGATTATAATGACAACATGTGTAAATCAACAGAAGCTGAACATGATATAGCTGTTGTACCATTTGTTGATATTAATACAACAGATGGAAACGAGCCGGATGATTTTAACTACCTCAACTATTTTCCTTCCGATGAAGCCCCCCAATGCAGTTCCTTTACTTGTATGGCGTGGGATGGCACTTCGCCTGATTTGTGTGCCTATATGCATCCGGTGCCCTTTTCATTGATTGGCACTCATTTACGAGGTAATTCAACTGCCGACAGACCCTTGGGATATTATCCGCAAAACGCTGACGGCACTAACCTGCAACCACAAGACGGTATAAAACATACCTATATTGTAGATAAAAACTATG
>MTCR01000089.1 GCA_002212725.1 Sphingobacteriales bacterium TSM_CSM
GGTAGCAAAATCGAGGCGCACTACATTGCTGTTGCTGTTAAAAAACAGGTTTCGCATGGTTTGGGCGCTACCCAACTGCAGGAGGAATACCCACGCCACTAAACCGGTAAATACTTTTGAATAATATTTAAGCAAAATAAAATGTGGAATATTTTTTGTCATTGGCAATATTAATTTTGTATGTTGCTGCATTGTAGTGCTACCTGGCAATGATAGTTTTAGCAACAGTTCTTTGTTTTGGTGTAACTACATCAATGAAATAGACACCATTACTATACAACGAAAGGTTAATTGAAACAGGTTCTATGTTATTGGCAGGGGGTAATTGGTTAAACATCAGGAGTCTTCCCAAGATGTCGTAAACCTCTACTTCAACCGGTTCAAATAACCATTGCCGGGGTATTTCAAGCATAACCAATCCGGTTTTGGTAGGATTTGGGTACAATTTAATAAGTTCGGTTGCTTGTAATTCGGGTTGGTCTTCGGTTCCAACAATTCCGGGAGCAAATACAAAATATTGCTGGCAATCGTTTTTGTCGGTAACCGTTACAGTTACAGGGTTGGTAAAATTGCTTAAAAAAGCCGAGCTTCCTGTATTACCATTGCTCCACTCATAGGTGTAAAAGGGAGTTCCGCCTGTTACCAGCGTAATTGCCAGATATCCGCCGCTTTCTACAGGTGAAACATACCCTGTAACCTGCAAAGTGTTAAAAGGCATTTCAAAAGAACCTATATTCCAAATAGTGCAGCCTATATTTACATATACCTGGTATAACCCGGCATTCAGATTGGTAAAAGTGGGTGAGGGTTGGAAATTGACACCATCTACAGAATATTGGTAATTGTTTGTTGGCGGCGGACCCTGCACTATTTGCACACTAAAACCATCGGTACAATTTCCTGTGTCGTATAAAGGGTTAATGGCGGCTGTAACGTTGCAAGAAGAGCTGCAAATACTTGCTGTACCTTCAAGTATATAAATGCAACCGGTATTATCGGTAATGACTAATGAATAGTTGGGGTCAAATAATTGTCCGCTTACAAAAGAGCCTGAAACCGGCACTTCAACCCCATCAACAAAATAGGGTGGTGTTCCGCCGCTTATGGTAAACGATAATGCATACCCACCCGTTGAAAAACAAATTATTGCCGGATTTCCGGTTGCCTGCGGGCTGTTTATGGTGAATGGAGGTGGGGTAATACTCACCATTACATCATCATAACCCAAGCATCCATTGTTATCTGTAAAGGTAACTGTATATATAGTGTTGACAAGCGGACTAACTTCCACCGAAGCTTCGTTACCGGCGTCATTGCTCCATAAAAAGTTACCCGATGTGTTGCTGCTGGCAGTTAGCACAACACTTTGACCCGCGCAAATGTATTGGTCTTCTCCTGCATTAACAACCGGAAGTGGCAACAGCGTTACTGATACTGTATCAACGCCGGTACAGTTGTTGTTGTCTGTACCCCAAACCACGTAGTTAGTATTAATTTGAGGAGAAACGAATATGTTTGAAGTGGTTTGCCCAGTGTTCCATTCATATTCAATTCCACCCGATGCCTGTAGCCATGTAGTGCTGCCTGTGCAAATGGATTGGTCGGGGCCTGCATAGATTTCGGGTAAGGGTAATACAGTAACGGTAGTATTATCCGAGTCTGTACAACCGTTACTATCGGTAACCGTTACCCAATAAACAGTAGTTTCAGCAGGATAAACCGCAATAGAGGAGGTGTTTTCATTGGTACTCCAATGAAAGTAAATACCGCCGGTAGCTGTTAGTACAGTACCTTCGCCATAACATATATTTTGCGGACTGCCGGCATTTGCTACCGGATTTTGGAAAATATTTACAGTAACCGTATCGGTAGCAGCACATCCCAGGCTATTGTAAACAGTTACAATATAGGAAGATGTTGTTACAGGCGCAACACTTATAGCAGCAGCATTTTGTCCTGTACTCCATAAGTAACTTATTCCCCCTGATGCGGTAAGCCAAACAGGCACCCCTGCGCAGGCGCTTACATCAGGTCCGGCATTGGCAGAGGGCAATTCATTTATTGTAACAACGTTATTGGCACTTACCTGTGGGCAGGCACCGCTTGCTGCAACGGTATTGGTAATAACATATTCGCCCGGAGCGCTGTTATTCAGGTCAATTATGCCGTTTGTTTCGTTAATAACTAAGCCGCCGGGCATTGCCGACCAAATACCTGAAGTGGCACCTATTGCCATCAGGGGTGCAGCAAATCCGCTTCCTTTACAATATGCAGTATTGCTATAACCAAATGTTGCCGTAGGCACCGTGGCGCATATCAAACAATCATTAACAATAATGGTTAAGGTTGCCTGATCATTGTTGCAAGGTGGAGTGCCTGCTACAGTATAAGCGTAGGTGTAAGTATTGCCTGCCTCCAGGTTGTTGCCATCAAATATGGCATTATCGGTTAATGGGGGAGCGCCGTTAAGGGGCGAAAATGTGCCTCCGGCAGCACCGGTTAACATAGAATTTACATTGATAATTGTATTGCCTTCATCAGAGCTATTGCATACGGTAGCGCTGTTATCAGCACCTGCATTGGGAGGATTAATTACCTCAACCAAAATGACTTTACTGGTACTGCAATTGGCAGCGTTGGTAATGGTTACTGTATAAAGACCGTTCATAGCCGGGGAGGAATTGCTTATTATTGGATTTTGCAAATCTGAAACAAAACCGTTAGGACCGGCCCAATTATAACTTACACCGCCACTACTGCTAAAAACTATGTCGTCTCCGGCACATAAGGGGCTGTTTCCTGCAATTGCACCAACAGGAGCAGGGTTTACCAAAACGGGTATGGAAGTAAACCCGCTGCATCCTGCAGCATTGCTTACCGTTACACTATAAGTGGCAGATTCTGAAACATAGATAGTATTTGAGTTGGATATAATTTCCGGACTTTCACTGCTGCTCCATGCATAACTTGCATAACCGGGCGCTACCCATAGCATTGAAATTTCTCCTTCACAAATACTGTTTTCACCGTTTATTGCAGGAAACAAAATGTTATTAACGGCAATAGTTACCGAATCGGAAACTGAACAGCCATTAGCTCCCATTGCCGTAACATGGTAAGTGCCGTTTAATGCAGTGGTTGCAATAGCGCTTACCACAGGGTTCTGTTGAGTTGAATAAAAACCACCGGGGCCGCTCCATGTATAAGAGGTTGCGCCGGAGCCATTGGCATAAAGAATTAATGAACTCCCTATACAGGGATTGCTGCTTCCGGCTACTAAAATAGGCGGCTCATTAACCAGCACTTGAACCGAAGTTGTAGTGCTGCAACCCCATGTATTGGTTACAGTTACCTGATAGGTGGTATTGGTAATTGGGTTTACTACAATGGGTGAACCACTTTGATTGTTACTCCACGCATAGCTAAAATTAGGCGCACCTGTTAATTGGGCACTTTCACCCAAACAAATTGCAGACGGCTGTGCCCAAACCGAGGGGATAGGCTGCGGGTTAATGACTACGTAATAATTGGCACTTACTTCCGGACAACTGCCCAGTTCAGGAACAGTATTTGTTACAAGGTAAGTGCCGGGTAAACTACTGTTTAAATTTATAGCGCCATTAAGTGAATTTAAAGTTAAACCTGCCGGATAGGAAGTCCAGGTGCCCGATGTTGCGCCAGGCTGTAAACTGGGTAAAGCCATACCCGTACCAACACAATAACTGCCGGAACTGTAAGCAAAACTGGCATCGGGAGGGTTGGCACATATAGCACAATCTTGAACAAAGACAGTAAACAGGGCATCATCGCTTTCGCAGGGAGCTGCACCGCTAACCGTATAATTGTAAAAATAATTTGCTCCGGCTGGCAAGCCATTGCCCATAAAGGTATTTCCGCCAATTAACAAAGGCGCCCCGCCTGTTGCCGAAAACGTACCACCTGTTGTTCCTGTCACAAGGCTGTTCAGGTTCACAGTCACAATGCCCTCCGATGAATCATTGCAAATAGCAATACTGTTGTCAGTCCCTGCATCGGGCTTTGGTATAACCGAAATATTCACAGACGCAGTATTGTTGCAATTGTAGCTATTGCTAACCGTAACTAAATAGGTTCCGCTGAATAGCAGGCCTGCGTTACTAATTTGTGGGTTTTGCACTGAACTTGCAAAGCTGTTCGGACCACTCCACAGATAGTTGGTGCCGCCACTGCAGCTTAGATTCAGATTGTCTTCTTCGCAAACAGGACTGTTGCTGCTTACATTTACAACCGGAACTGGGTTTACAGTTACAATGGTTGATGTACTGCCGGTACAGCCCGAACTATTGGTAACAGTTACACTATATATGCCTTGCATACTTGCGTTTATGCTGGCTGTATTTGCACCGGTACTCCAGTTATAGATTGTGTAACCATTGCCTGCATGTAGTACGGTACTTGATCCCTGACAAATGGTTGTGTAGCCCGTTATTTGCGGAAATAGCACGTTGGTTACAACAATATTGACAGACTGGCTGGCACTGCAACCCGTTGCATTGGTAACAGTAA
This sequence comes from Sphingobacteriales bacterium TSM_CSM, assembly GCA_002212725.1. Classification (GTDB taxonomy): domain Bacteria; phylum Bacteroidota; class Bacteroidia; order Chitinophagales; family UBA2359; genus UBA2359. Next base: position 4,546 of record MTCR01000089.1, read on the forward strand.
CCGTGTAGGTGCCGTTATGTAAAGAAGACGCGCTATTGGTAACCAAAGGGTTTGCCTGCATTGCGCTGAAACCATTAGGTCCCGACCAGGAATAACTACCGCCTCCTGTTGCAGATAAGCTAAACACCCCTCCTGTGCAGGGGTTATTACTTCCTATGCTTATAATTGGGGGTTGTTGTACACTTACATTAACAGATGCTGTGGCAGAACATAAGTCATAGTTGGTTACAGTAACCGAATAAATGCCGTTCATGGCTGTGGTAGCGTTGGTAATTGATGGATTCTGCTGATTGGAGCTAAAACCGTTTGGCCCGTTCCAGGTGTAATAATTACCGCCGCTGCAACTTAAACTAATGGGGTTACCCGCACAAACAGGGCTGTTGCTGTTAATATTGGGCACAGGATTTGGAAGGCTGCTTACCACTACAGATGCGCTTCCGGTACAACCCGAAGCGTTGCTTACCGCAACACTATACAAGCCGGAATTAGCGATGGTAATTGAACTTGTGGTTGCTCCCGTATTCCATGTATAGTTGTTATAGATATTATCAACCCAAAGGGTTTCGGTAGCGCCATCACAAATAAAAGGGTTTCCGAATATATTTGGTTGCAGTGAATTGTTTACGGATACCTGAACCGATGTATTTGCCGTACAGCCATTTGAGCCGGTAACCGTAACTGTGTACACCCCATTCATAACAGCCGAAGCACCGGTGCTTACCGTTGGGTTTTGCAAGGAAGAGGTAAACCCGTTTGGTCCACTCCATTGATATGCAGCACCTCCCGAAGCGTTAAGCGTAAACAAGCCGCCGGAACAGGGGTTATTGCTATTTGCCTGAGGGGTTGGTAGTGGCTGAACAGATACAGCCGTTGTAGCACTCGCTGTACATCCAACATTGTTGGTTACCGTAGCCGAGTAAATGCCGCCCATAGCTATGGTAGCACCCTCTCGAACCGGATTTTGTTGTGTGGAAATAAAGCCATTCGGACCCGACCATGAGAAATAAAGACCTTGGCTGCTGTTGAGTGTAATGGTTTTTCCGGCACAAACCGGACTATTGCTGCCCAAAGATATGGTAAATGGTAAACTTGTGCCTATAGTGGCTGCAGCGGTTGCTGTACAGCCACTTCCCGATACTGTAACAGAGTAAGTGCCCGGCGCTAATCCTGAAGGGTTTTGCTGATTACCTGCAATAGCAGGAAACCAGGTGTATGCAGGCGAAGCAATGCCGGAACTTGCCACAAAAATACTGCCGTTGTTAAGTCCGCAAGTAGTGTTTGAAGCCGTTGCAGTGGCATTAACCCCGTTGCAGGGGTTAATGGTATTGCAAGTATAGTTGGCAGTAAAACCTGCTGCCGTTACTGATGAATTGCTGGCAAAGGTTATGTACATGGTTGGTCCGCTTGAGGTAATAACCGGAGGCAGTGTATTGCCGGAGTAGGTACCTAATGAAGACGCACTTGAATTGCTGCCATTGTAAATGCGCAGCAGGTCTGACCCCGATTGTGTGCTGAAATCGGTAAAAGTAAGTGTTACACTGGCAGCACCGGCAGGAGACAACAACCAACTGCATGATTGATTATTTAAATAATTTTGGGTGCCGCTACCATCAGAAAAACTGCCGCTACAAGCGGTTAGTGTGTTGGCGCCAGAACAAAAATCGGGTAAAGTACAGGAATAGGAAGCACTCCAACCGCTTAATGTGACGGATACATCGGTGGTAAACTTAATAAACATTGTTCCCGAATTTGCAGTAACCGCAGCAGGTAAAGTAGTTCCCGAGTAGCTTCCCAATAAGGGTGCACTTGAGTTGCTGCCATTATATACTTTCACAAAATCAAATCCCGCTTCTGTGTTAAAACTGCTGAATGTAAGGGTTATAGCCGTAGCCCCGCCTGGATTTATAAGCCAGGAACAATTTAGATTATTGCTGTAATTATTACTTCCGCTCCCGTCACTTAAAGTTCCGCTACAAGTATTTAGGGTAGTGGTTCCGGAGCATGTAGCGCCTATTGTGCATGTGTAATTTGCTGTAAAACCGGCGCCTGTTATGCTCTCATCTGTTGTAAATGTAATATACATATTTGGGCCCGAATTAACTGAAGCGGGAAGTGACGCTCCCGCATAGCTACCCAGCAATGGATAAGAAGCATTTGGCCCGTTATAAACTCTTACAAAATCATATCCCGCTTCTGTATTAAATGCGGAAAAAGTAAGCGTAACATTACTTGCCCCTGTTGGCGCAATGAGCCAACTGCAAGATTGGTTATTGTTGTAATTTTGAGTGCCGCTGCCATCGGTAACAGTGCCTGTGCAACCGGTGTAGGTACTATTTCCGCTGCAAGGGCTGTATGATTGCAATGTTATTGTTTGTGTAGTAGTTTGCTGCAGGGGTGGTACTGCACAGTTGTTGTAAGCTGTGAGGCTAACCGTATAGGTACCTGCTGCTGAAAAAGTGTGCGAGGGGTTGGTTAATGTAGAAGTATTGGAGGAACCGGTAGCCGGGTCTCCGAAATTCCAACTATAGGCATTAGAATTGCCCGATGTATTGGTAAAGGTAACGCTAAGTCCTGTAACGGCATAGGTAAACTGCGGAATTGGTGTTCCGCCGGTTACGGAAATTGTTACAGGAGCAGAAACAGAAACACAGCCAGCAGCATTGGTAACAGCAACGGTATAATTACCGCCGGCAGTAGCGTTGTAACTGATTGATGTTGCCCCTGATATATTGGTGCCATTTAGTTTCCATTGATAAGTGTAACCTGTACCACTTGGGCTTGCTGTGAGTTGCACGCTGCTGCCTGAACAGATGGTGGTACTTCCGGTTACGGTTATTGTGGCAAAACCGGAGGTCAGGCAAGATGCAGATTCAACTTTATTCCGAATTAAATTTCCGGGTAGGGTGCCAAAGCCGTTGGCAAAATTTATGCCGTATGAAGTCAGGTGGCAGTAACTCATAATAGTGCCTCCATTTACCGGTGCCGGTCCGGGCATACAAGATCCTTCTACAGTATAACAATTGTCTATTGCTCCACCAGGCCAGGAACAGGCTTGTGTATGGGGTGACCCCAGATTATGCCCTATTTCGTGGGTTATAACCTCTACTGACCAAGAGTATAGAGGTAAATTTTGGTAAGTAGTTGCAATATTGCTATATGCATGCCGGTTCGAGTTGGCACATAGTTTATTTAACCAGGCAACACCACCTAAGCCATTATTATTTGTAGAAAGCAGGTGAGCCAGGTCGCCGTTGAAACTATTGCCCACCTGTGCACCAAAAGCATTCAAGGACGAAGAAGAACTACTGTCGGGATAGGGGTCGGGAACAGTCCATACATATATTTGCGATATTTGGGTGGTAATACTTTCATTGGCATAAATAGCAGCCATTACATTAAATAATCCGGTTGTATAGTTTATGACATTGGCAGAACTGTTACTGAAATCGGTAAACATGTCGTAATCGCAATGAAAATATATTTTTACCACCTTATCACAATCGGGCTGAGCTTCAGAGAGCAGCAAATTTCCCGGCCAATTTCCGTTTTCATTATTCGGAGTTAACTGATTGTAAATTGCTAAAGAATCATCATTTACCCCGCATTCAAAAAGGTTTTTAATATTTAGTTGTGCATCGTTGTAGAGTACATAAGTGTTGGCTTTGTTGGCAAGTTTACCCAAAACATAGTTGCCGTTTTGCAAAGCTATTATGCCCATTACATTATTTGAAAATAAACTTATAGCTGCCAATGAACCTTCATTGCCCTGAACTTTGCCGCGGTAATGAATGCCTGTTTGATAGCTGACGGTTTTTTCTGTTTTATTAGACCCAATTTCAACTGCAGAAAAATTATCGCTAAACAGGTTGACCCGGTCAAGTGCAACATGCATGCTTTGATTATCCGGTAACGGAATTTCAATAACTATATGCTCGCAATTTTCATTTAGCACCTTTACAAGCATCATGGCATCTAATTCCAGCAGCAAATTTCCGGGGGCAATATTATCTAATTCCTTTCCATAAAGGCTGTGTGGTTTTTTGCTGATTGTAAACAGCGAAATAGTATCTGAACGAATATTGCCTGTTATTTCCTTTGCAACGGGTTGTGGCTTTCCTGCAGAAGCATAAGTGGGAAGTGCGCCAATACCGGAGAGCATATATGTAAGTACAATGAATGCAATTTTGCCAATTTGTTCAAGTTGGCTGTTTGTTTTGAGTATCAGAGCCATGATTTTATTTTTTATAAGCTGATTGTTTAGGGCAAGAGGATAATATCATAAAAGAAATGAACAGCAGTACCCCCCTTCGTATCCCGAACTTAATTTGCTGCCTTTGTTTAATGTGTTGCATATTCAATTACTGTTACACACTACCTGGTAATGGTTATTTTTTTAGTAAACAGGTTGGTGCCTGCCTGAATTCGGGTAATATAAATACCCTGTGGAATTTCGACCGGCAAATGAACTGAATAATCGGATTGTGAAGAATAGTAGGGTATGGCAGTTTTAAAGGCAAGTTTACCCGATGTATCAAAAATCTGAAGTTCAAAAGCCGAAACGGGCAAATCATAGGCAACATTTACATGAAGCCGGTTACTAACAGGGTTGGGGAATATTTGAAAAGAATTCCGGTTTTCGGAAACTTCTGTAACTCCAATTAACAATTCGGGGTGAAGTATAAAATATTGCTGACAACCGTTTTTGTCGGTAACCGTTACAGTTACCGGGTTACTAAAATTGCCCAAATAGGCAGTATTGCCTGTGTTACCATTGCTCCATTCATAGGTGTAAAATGGCGTTCCGCCGGTTACTACTGTTATACCTGAATAGGTGCCATTACTCAGTTCATTTACATAAGCCGTAACCTCAAGTGTACTTGCCGGCATTTCAAAAGAACCAACGCTCCAAATGCCGCAATTGGTAGCAATAAATACCGGGTATGTGCCGGCATTTAAATTGGTAAATGTATTGCTACTTTGGTAATGATATCCATCAATTGAAAATTGCTGGCTGCTAACTGCTCCAGTTATAACCTGAAAACCTTCAATGCATTCGCCCGAATCATATACAGGAAGCAGGGTAGCGCCGGTTGCGCAGGATACCTCACAGGGCGAAGCGGTTCCCTGTAGTAAATATGTGCAGCCGCTATTATCCGAAATGTTTAAACTGTAATTAAGGTCGTACAGTATTTCGCTTATATAGAAGTTTGCGGTTTCCATCATTACTCCGTTTATCCAAAAGGGTGGTAAGCCGCCTGTTATTGAAAAAGCCAATGAATATCCTCCGCTTTCAGAGCAGATAATAAGCGGTTGGTCTGTATCAGCTCCCAAAATAGAAAAAGAAGCCGGCACCACTTCAACAATTACAGCATCAGAGTTGGTGCAGCCATTTATATCTGTTACTGTTACAGTATATGTTTGCGAAACAGACGGGTTTACCAACACCGATGCCGTATTGCCCAACCCGCCACTCCAGTTATAGCTTGTGCCACCACTTGCTACTAAAACTGCTTCCGAACCATAGCAGATTGTTTGGTCGGCGCCGGCAAAGGCAACAGGCAATTCTGCCACGGTAATAGTGGTGGTGGTGCTGCTGCTGCACCCTCCCGCATTGGGTGAAAATGTATAAAGTAAAGTTCCTGCAAAACCTGTATTTACCATAGATGGGTTCCATGTTCCGGATACGCCGTTCAGTGATACTTCGGGCAATACAACAGGTATATCTCCCAAACAATAAGTGGCAGGCAATGAAAATAACGGAATGCTGTTTGGCAGAACCGTAACATTTACCGAAACCGGAACTGCACAGGCTGCGCTGCCAGATGGGGTAAATGTATAGGTCTGTGTACCTGCTGCTCCGGTATTAATTGCCGGTGGAAGCCAAAAGCCCGGTATGCCGTTGTTGGAAACAGCAGGCAGAGAATATGCCGGCGCTCCCTCGCAAAAGGGGCCAATGGTGTTAAAGTTGGGGATAATAAGCGGTGATACGGTTACTTGTACAGCAGCCGTGCCCTGACAACCATAAGCATTAGTTGCCGATACCGTATAGTTTGTAGTAATAACGGGCATTACCATTATGGAAGCATTGGTTTGACCGGTGCTCCACATATAGCTATTGCCATTGGAGGCGGTTAGTTGGCTGCTTTGCCCTGTACATATTTCAATTGGGTTGGCCGTTGGGTTTGGCTGCGGTGTTGGGTTTACCTGTATGCCAAATGTTGACGATGACCCTGTGCAGCCTGAAGCCGAGGGCAAAACAATAATGCTGGCATTTACAGGAATACTTGATGTGGTGAGCGGTATGAAGGAACTTATATTACCTGTACCCGATGCGCTCAAACCAATGGAAGTGTTGTTATTTGTCCAGGTAAAAGTTGTACCGCTTACCGAACCTGAAAAATTTATGTTGCCGGAAGGCTGACCACTGCACAAGGTAAGGTTTGTTACGGGGGTAACGGTTGGTGTGGGTTTTACAGTAATACTGAATGTTTGCGGCAATCCTGTGCAGCCGTAAGCCAATGGGGTAACCGTAATGTTGGCGGTAACTTGGGTTGTGTTGTTGTTAACGGCATTAAATGCTGCAATGTTTCCGCTTCCCGATCCGCCTAAACCTATGCTGGTATTGTTATTTACCCAGCTAAAGGTGGTTGAAGGCAATGAACCGCTGAAAACAATGGCATTGGTTGTACTTCCGTTACAAACAACCTGATTGGAGGGGGGTAAGACAGTTGGTGTATAAGCCGGAGCCAAAGTAAAACTATTAATATAATTGCATCCCGGATAATTGCTGTTACTAACCGTAACCGAATAAGTGCCCGGCGCAAGATTGGTTATAGTAGCCACTGTTTGACCGTTACTCCACTGATAACTATAAATGCCACCGCTGCTGCCCGAAACTGACAGACCAATGCTGCCATTAACCGAACTGCTGCAACTAGGATTATTTACCGACGGTGTGACAGTAAATGTAGAAATAGCCGGCACTTCAAATTCTTCGGTTCTAAGCAAATTGCCCTGGCTTGCACTGTACAGCGTTACGGTATAGATACCCGGTGCCAGATTGTTATTAACCGGAGTTGTGCTTCCGTTGCTCCATTGGTAGTTAACCAATGTGCCGGCGCCATTTGTGACCGATAAACTAATGCTGCCGTTATTTCCGCAACTTGGGGTAATTGCTGCCTGAAGTAAACTTTCCGACTCTGTAACATAATTTGTGTTATTACCTGTTGCAAATGGTGTTTTACCGGTTTGTATTACAGTTTTTGAAGTTGTTTCCTGCACAAAAAATACGGTTCTTAATTGGGCTGCGTTAACATAAGAAGGTATGGTATAGGTTTGAGTTGCCGTAAAAGTTTCGCCTTCTGTTAAAACGGGCAGGGCAATGCCACTGCCGGGAAGCAAATCGCGCATTACATTTGGAAAATCGTCTTCCCCGTTGCTGCCGGGCGGGCTGGAGTAGCTCACCATTTGTTCTATTACCGCCATAAAAAGTTTGTAAGTTCCCGATGGGAAATCGGCCAGCGCTGTAACCGTTGCATTTATGGTAACTGTGGACCCCGTTTGCGTTTCGGTTGCCCGGATATTACAAATGGTAGGTATGGCTTTGTATTGGTTAAGAAGTGTAGTTGTAACCATTGAAGGAGAGCCGCGCTTTGTTCCTTCCATAATAACGGTAGGAACTCCTCCAACCCCGTAAAAAATGGTTCTGGTGTCAGAATCCCCTGGATTTTGGTTATACATAGGGTCGTAACCCGGCCATGAGGTATGATAGGAAATATGGGCATATTTACCAACATTGACACTGTTGTTCAATACACTCATCATGCCGGGATTATAGGCTGCACAAGGGCCGCAGGAGGCTTGTGTGAAATGCTCAACCAAAACAGTTCTGGTTCCTAACTCAATTGAGGCATATATATTTTTGCTTTTCACATCGTTTAGTGTGTTCATGTCTGTGTAGCCATCTATATTAGATGCCCATACTTCAACCGTATTCGAGCCAAAGTCGGCCAGCCAAGGCGTACTGTGGGTAAAATTGTATTCGCCGCCAGGAGGTATGGTTGCTGTAATGCCTGTTTGGGTATAAGTGGTTCCGCCATTTACCTTATAATGAAGATTAAAACTATAAACTGTGCTTGTACCAAGATTTAATATTTTGCCTTGAATTTGTTGATTTCCGGCCAGTATATAATCGTTAATGGTAATTTGCTTTACAGAAAGGTCTTTCAGTTGTGGGGTTACATTAAATATCTTAATGTCTTGACTGCCGAAATTTCCACCGAGGGCATAGGTTGTACTTCCCGATGTAATATTATAGTAGCCGTTTCCATAACTGCAACATATTCCATTTCCTCCGGCATCGTTAATTTCGAATTGCAGGGTTGCAGTATTTAAAATGCAGGCTGTTGCTGTGTAAACGGTATTATCATCAGAATATGGGCCACCGCTTATAATGGTGTTGCCGCTTACATAGTTTTTTAGTTTCCATGTGGTTGAATTTGGGTATTCATCTGTTTTAACTGTTACCGTAAACAAACTTTGTCCACCTGGGCATTGCGCCATAAGCAAACTTTGAATGTTAAAGCATGCAATCAGGGCGAGTGTTTTTATAGTGTCTGCATATTTTTTCATAGGTTTGGTTTTGTCTTAGTTAACATTTCTGTGTGGCAAATCCGATATTAATGGTAAATGGCATTTTTTCGGGTTATGGTTTCAGTCATTTGTTGCTTAGTTTTAAGGGCAAAATGTATGACACAATACACTATCGTGTAAGTATCAACCTGCTCACGGCATGATAATTGCCCGCATATATATGAAGGTAGTATATGCCTGAACTGAGTTGCTTTGTGTCGAGTAAAAAGAAATTGCCCGAAATATTGGGTGTGTAGCCTGCAACCATTTTTCCGGCCATATCAAATATGTGCACAGTCAGCAGGTTTGAGTTTAAGGAAACCGGTAGTTTAACCGTAACATGGTTGTTGTAGCTCGGATTGGGGTAAATGCTAATGGAATTATTGACTGTTTCGTTGTCAATGCCAAGTGCATACGGAGAAAGGGTAAATATTTGCTGGCATCCTTGGTTATCTGTGACCATTGCTTCTATAACCTCACTAAAATCGGGCAAGTAAATGGTGGTACCCGTTTGTCCGTTGCTCCAGGTGTAAAAATAGGGCGGCACCCCGCCGGTTGCCAATGCTGTCGCTTCGTATTGACCATTAGGTAATTGATTAATACTGGCTTGCAGGTTTAATGCATTACCGGGCATGTCAAAATCTGTAAGATATTGTGTGCCGCAACCGGTTTGAATGTAAACAGGATAGGTGCCTTGCGAAAGATTAGAAAACACAGGGGACTCCTGAAATGATTGCCCGTTTATTGAATACATATACACAGGGGGTTGGGGCGGTCCTTGTAAAACTGATACAGAAAGCCCATTCACACAATTTCCGCTTATATCGGCATATGGAGCAATGTTGTACTGTACAGAGCAATCGGGGTTGCAAATACTTGCATCGCCCTCCAAAACAAAAGTGCAGCCGGTTGCATCAGAAATGTTAAGACTGTAATTAAGTCCATAGAGCGTGTCGGTAACATAGGTATTGTTATTCGAATAAAAAGGCGTACCGTTAATGGAATATGGAAGATATTCGGTTGCATTGCCTGTTATGGTAAATGACAAGATATAACTGGTATCATTCAGGCAAATTATTAGCGGGTCGGCAGTGTAGGGGCCGTTTACCATATACGTAGGCGGGTTAACCTCAACTATTCCTTCATAACTGCCAGTACAACCGTTTGAACCTGTAACAGTTACAGCATAGGCAGTTGTGCTTTGGGGGGTTACATTGATGGCAGCGGTGTTTTGCCCGGTACTCCAATGGTATAAGGCACCCCCGGTGGCTGAAAGGGCTGCATTTTGACCAAAACATATGTTCTGATTAATGGACGCATTTGCATTTGGCGGGTTGGTATTACTAATGATGGTAACACTTTCGGTATCGGTACAACCGTTTGGGCCGGTTACGGTTACCGTGTAAGCGGTGTTTCCAATGGTAATGTCCCTTGTTGCCGCAACGGCGCCATCGCTCCAGGTGTAACTGTTTCCACCGGTTGCTGTTACATTAATGGCAGTAACATAACAGGTAAGCATATTGGTTCCGGTGTTGTTTACAATGCCTGCTACAGGCGGGATTGTATCGATTGAAATTACAATGTTATCCGAAGCAGTACAACCGTTGCTGCCGGTAACGGTTACCGTATAAGTACCTGCTACAGAAACGGCAGCGTTAGCCGAGTTGCCTAAACCGCCACTCCACTGGTAAGAAACACCGCCGGTAGCGGTAAGGCTTATAGATGTTATAGCGCAGGTTAAGGTATTGGTGTTGGGAGTTGTAATAATGCCTGCTGTTGGGGCAATAATGTTAATGCCTATGAAAATGCCGGTTGAGGCAGTACAACCATTGCTTCCTGTAACGATTACGGAATAGGTTCCGGGAGAATTAACCGTTCTGTTTGCCATGTTCCAGCCATTTTCCCACTGGTAAGAAACACCGCCGGTAGCGGTAAGGCTTATAGATGTTGTAGCGCAGGTTAAGGTGCTGGTGCCGGTATTGCTGGTAATGCCTGCTACTGGCGGGGTTGTATCGGTTGAAATTACAACTGTATCCGAAGCAATACAACCGTTGCTGCCGGTACCGGTTACGGTATAGGTTCCGGGCGTAGTAACAACAATGGTATCAGAGTTGCCTAAACCGCCACTCCACTGGTAAGAAACACCGCCGGTAGCGATAAGGCTGATGGATGTTGTAGCGCAGTTTAGGGTGTTTGTGTTGGGAGTTTTGATAATTTCAATTACTGGCAGTGTTGTATTGCTCGTAATAACAACGGCAGATGAAGCAGTGCAGCCGTTGCTTCCGGTTACGGTTACGGTGTAAGTTCCGGGTGCAGAAACCGTTCTGGTTGGTACATTTGAGCCATTGTTCCACAGGTAAGCCACGCCGCCGGAGGCGGTAAGGTTGATAGCTGTTGTAGTGCAGTTTAGGATGTTGGTATCGGGGGCTTTGATAATTTCAATTGGTGGCGGTGTTGTATTGCTCGTAATAACAACGGCAGCCGAAGCGGTGCAGCCGTTGCTTCCGGCAACGGTTACAGTATAGGTTCCGGGTGCAGAAACCGTTCTGGTTGGTACATTTGAGCCATTGTTCCACAGGTAAGCCACGCCGCCGGAGGCGGTAAGGTTGATAGCTGTTGTTGTACAGGTTAGGGTGGTTCCGTTAGTAGAGCTTATTGCAGCCAAAACAGAATTTGTATTTCCTGTAATAACAATACCCGATGAATTTGTGCAGCCATTAGCTCCGGTTACGGTTACGGTATAGGTTCCTGCACCGGTAACCCATCGGGTAGGGGTGGTAATGCCATCATTCCACACATAAAAAAGTCCTCCGGCTGCAACAGAAAGTTGAATACTGTCTGTGGTACAGCTTAACTCGGTGCTGTTGGGGGTGTTTGTAATAACTGCAGAAGGCAGACTGAAATTAGCAGATATTGTAACACTGGCAGAAGCCGTGCAGCCGTTTGCGTCGGTAACGGCAACGGTATAGATGCCCGGTGCGGTTATAGTGGTATTATTTGATGTATTGCCGCTTCCCCAATTGTAAAACAGCCCACCATTAGCTGTTAAACTTATTTGGGGTGTATTGCAGGTTAGCACTGATGATCCGGTGTTGTTTACAATGCTTATTACCGGAGTTGTTGAGTTTGAGGTGATAGAGATGCCGGAAGATGCCGTACAGCCATTAGAACCTGTAACGGTAACCGTATAGGTTCCCGGAGCATTGATTGTTCGTATCTGAGAGGTAATGCCGTTTCCCCAATTGTAGGCAACGCCACCCGATGCAACTAATTGCAGGGTGCCTGCAGCGCAGGTGAGTGTGGTGGTATTTGGGATGGGGGAGATATCGGCAGGCGGAACCGATAGCACATTAACCGTAACAGCATCGGTGCCGGTACAAGCATTAACATCCGTAACTGTAACAGCATAATTGGTGGTAGTTGCAGGCGAAACAGAAATAACACTGTTTGTTTGTCCGGTACTCCATATATAACTTATTCCTCCCGTAGCGCTTAAACTGGCAGTTTGCCCCTGGCAAATGTTAACATCAAACCCTGCATTTGCACTTGTTGGCGGAATAACTGTTACCGGAAAGGATTCAACAGCTATACAACTTCCCGAACTGTTTGACACAGTTACGGTATAGGTTGTATTTGCAACAGGACTTACAGAAGTGGCTACCATTGTACTTCCTGTGCTCCATAAATAGCTGTTTCCGGGTGTAGATGCTGTTAAAACGAGGTTACTTCCCGAACATATAGTTTGTGATGGCATTGTAACATTGTTGGAACAGGAACCGCAATTGAGCGATAAGGTAAAATTTCCGGATTGTCCGCCATATCCGTCAACCACTATATAATAGGTATCTGCCGGTTGATTGGTGAGGCTGATATTTTCATTGCCGGTTCCTGCATTAAAACTTTGGGCTACGCAGGAGTTTACGTTGCAATTATTGAGTAAAAACAGTTCTAAATTAGCGGTAAGATTGGTTAGTGCAATATTAATGTTACCGGTAGCGGTAGTGGTAAAGCTATACACTATTTCGGGTCCGTAATTATTCACGTTATTAGAATTGGAGCAACCATAAAACGATACATTATTAGTCATTCCTGTTGTTGAGCTATTTATGGTTTGTCCGCATGAAATTGGAACAGGTGTACAATTCAAAGCGCCACAGGTAACATCTAATATAAAACTGCTGAAGGTACTCAGGGTATTGGCATCTACCACTATGAAATATAACCCGGGCATGGCAAAGTAGCTTAGTCCTTCCAAAGGTGTTACCGAATTATCGCTTCCGCTTGATGCAAGACAGTTTACGGTACAATTGGTATTGTAGCTGAGCAGAAAAAGGTCTAAATCAGCATCGGTTGTTAATATTTCCATTCCCAGACTAAGATAAGTAGGCTCTGAAATTTCAATTATAAAAACTTCTTCTTTGCCTAAATGCTGCACACCTGCATCAACACAGCCCGGGTATGCCGGAATGTTATTTGCCCCATCGGCCGTTGAAGCCGAATATACACCGCCACAGTTTATAACCGAAGCCACATCACACCACGCTTGTATATCAACAGGCGAGGCGGCAACAAAAGGTTGATTCATTAATCCTGTTCCTTGCATGGTTGTAGCGGCACCGCAAATGTTCAGATTGACAGCACCGAAAAATAGAAATAATAGAAATTTCTGGAAATTTCGAAAGTTTTCCATAAAATTCAGTTTAATTTCGGAAAATTGTGCTAATATAGTAATTCGCTATCAATTTTTGCAACATTTTTTTGCATAATTTTTTTATCACCGGATAGATTGTTGCTTTTCAAGTTTATGTCTGTATTGATAGGGTTATTACAAAACTACGGACAAAAGCACCGGTTTGTCTTTTATGTTAATAAGGTAATGCGGGCACACTAAGTAAATGCCTCAGACTGAATAATATTTGCATGAAAACATTTTCAGTAAAAGTTGTTGTGTTTTTTACTGAAAATCAAAATTTTATAATTTTAGAATTATTTTTATTGGTATAAATGCAGTTCACTTTTTGTTACAGTTTTATTGCTTGCGATATTTGAGGTAAACTTTTTTGAAGTTTTAAAAATAAAAAAGGCAAAAAAAAGAGGATTAAACGCAAATAGTAGATATTTTAGCACTCGCTAAACCAATATGATTATAAATCTTTTACCGGCATGAGAGTTTACTTCTTAGTTTTTGTGTGGTTATGCTTTGGGTATTATACGCTTAAAGCGCAAAGCAGCCTTGATAAATCAATATTGAAGATAATAGAACAGACCGAACCTTCGGTAGTGAATGTTACCTTTTTTGATGACTATAATGAGCCTGTAGGCTATAGTACTGGCTTTTTTGTGTCTGGCAATACGGTTGTTGCTGCTGGTCATTTATCGGAGCGGGCTACCAAAATTACCGTCACAACTTTTCAAAACGAAAGTTATGATGTGCTGACACAAGTTGCCGAAATTCCGCAATACGATTTGTCCTTGTTTAAAATTGGGGGTTTTTATGATGGCAGCGCATTAACCGTTGCCGACGAAGTTACAGCAGGTGCAGATGGTTTTATGTTGGCTACTTCTCCACTTGACGGCTTTATTTTTAAAGTTTCAAACTGTACAACCCAGGAAACCAATATTGTTATTAACGGCACTTTATTTAGCAGTTTTAGCACGAAAGAGCAGTTTGTTGAGTCTGACGGAATGCCCATAGTTAATGCTTCGGGGCAATTGATTGGCATAGTGAACTCAAACCTTGCCCTGAAATTGGCAAACAGAAATGACCTGGCATTAGATGTGAAATATCTGTCAAAATTGCTCGATATGGAAAAGAATAACCCCACTTCTGTTTCTTTTGGGCAATCTGAAGTTAAACCCAAACCGCCTGTCATTGCGACTCAACCAACCAACCGGGACCAGGAAGATGACAATGAGGATGATGAGCCGGAACCGGTTAAAGTACAACCTCCTGCCAGAACCCAGCCACCTGCAGGCAACAGCGGTACAACTGCCAAAGAAGTAAAACCCGCTAAAACAGAAAGCTCCCCAAAACCGGTAGGTAATGCAAATTTGGGCAAAACATCAGCAAGTGAGCTGGAGATTGACAGAGCCGCCTTTGAAAAAAAGGCGATGGGAAAGGTAACTGATTTTCAAAATTATATTAAAGTTATTACAAACAAGCAATCTCATTTTCAGGACGTCAACAAAAGCATTGATATGGCCTGTTCTCTTTTTATTAATGAAGATGTTTTGGTAGATGTTTCAAATAAGCAAAAACAAAGCCTCAATTCATATCCCATAAGAAGTTATCTTAACCGGTTGAAACAACTGAAATACGACAAAATTGAAATGGAGTGGGTAAATATTTACTACCTGAGCAACCTGCGCAAAGGAGTTGATGGGAATTATTACGGGGTAATCAGTTTTGACCAGGTGTTTAAAGGCATTAAAGACGGTAAAGTTGTTTTTGGAGATGTTACCCGTAAAACAATTGAGGTCATTGCAAAAGTAACCGACAAACAAGTTGGCGGTGAGATTAAAAAAAGCTGGGACGTATTTTTGGGCGATATCAGGGTGGTTGAAACCTGGTAACCGCATACAAGATTGTCCGATGTATTTGTTTACCGAACTGTTGAGTTAATATGGCAACTTTTTCCTTTCGTAAATATGCTTTTCACCTGTTAATTCTGATTTCGGGTTTGTTTATTTCATTGCCGCAAGCTATTGCACAACGCTTTATTGATGAACGAAAAGAGCATTTTATTTTCGATGTAAAAATAATTGACGAATTTATTGACCGATTTAATAACGCCGAAAATACCCTCATTTCAAAAAACAGTTCCACTCCTATTAACCGACAACAGGCTTTGAAATTGCTGTTTAATAAAAAAGAAAAAAGTTGGGATACACTTATTGTGAAACGTTTTATTGATGACATACTCAATAAAGATGCAAGGCTCAACTTTTATGATAAATTTTGGTATGCTCAATTAAAGTGTCAGTTTAAATATATGGGAGTTGCAAAAGAGGTAATACTCACCCTTGAAAATCAGGTTTTCACTTCAGGAGCCTCCAAATGGTTGATTGTGGGTGTTTATGCACCATTTTTGGATTTTTCAAAGTGTGCATCTGAACTTACTATACCGGATTCCCGTGATATAACCCGAACAATGAACCCAATGACTCATGCAACAAACTTTGTCGGTCTTAAAAGAGCCTTGGAGGATTTCCCAAACCTCAAAAATTATTATTGCCAGAGTTGCAATTCAGATGAACTGCATGTTTTTGCTAATGAAATTCTTAATAAGAACCTGAAATTGGTGGGTATTGACAAAATTACCTATCACTTTCTTGAAATTGATAACTGGATATTTACCGTAGATCATTTTTATGGTAACACCTATCATTCGGGTTGGTTAATTTCTTCCCTCGTCGAAGCAAACCAAAACCAGAAAAAGTTCTATAAAACATCTAAGCTTTATTTAAACTAAAACCATGAAAAACACCCTCGTTTTATTTTACTGCTTATTAACTGTTTTCTTGCCGGCAGTTGCCCAAACTTCCGTTTCCGAGGGCGATAATAACGAAATCAGAAGACAAGCAGTTGAACTTATTCAGGAATATGAAGATTTGCTGAACTTCATTTCCGACTCACATCAAACCAATTCAGATATAGAGGTTGCAATTGCCAACCGGTTAGACGAAAAATTACAGCAAAGATTGTTTATTTCTTCCGACGCCATTATTGAGGATGATTTAAGTGGTAATGAAACCAACATTAAAGAGGTTAGCATTAAAAAATACCTGCGCGATTTTGACCTTTTCTATGAAAAGGGAAGCCCGCCTAACGTAAATTTTAAAGATATCCGGGTTGATGAGGCGAAAAAAAATAAATATGTTTATGTGCAGGTTTATTTCGAAACGGTTTTCCTTAATTCCGACACCCGAAGCAAAAAGGTAATCGGCAATTCTAAAAGAATTGCTACAATAAGGGCCGATAAAATTGATGGCAGGTGGGTTACCTGTATATCCAGCATTGTTTTTGGGCAACCTGTTGGCACACCTTTAGAGGAACTGCCGCAGCAGATTGTAAATATTACACGGGGAAAAACCGAAATAGTGAAATCCGGCGGTCCGGTTAATGCGCTTTACTCTGTTGCAATGCCCGGCTTGGGCAATTATTATGTAGGAAAAAAGCGCCCATATTGGATTATTGGCGTAGTGGGATATGGGTTAATGGGCTATGGCATAGCATCCCATGTTTTATCCAAAAAGCAATATAATCAATATAGTGAGGCCTCCTCACAGTCCGAAATAAATGACTATTATGCCAAGGCTAACCGAAATCATTTGGTGAGCAACTATTTGATTACCGTTGGCGCAACTTTGTGGGTATCTGACATAGTTACTGTTTTTACCAAAGGATTGAAAAACAAAAGAAAAAACAAATAGTATGAAAATAGGCTTCTTTTATATAGCCTGCCTGGGCATCTTCATTGCTTCCTGCAATTCTATCAACTTTACCGACCTTGACAGAGACAACCCTTGTGATTTAAAAGGTGATAACCCCCAGATAACAGGAAGCCCCATCCCTAATTTTAGTTATCAGGCTAACGGATTCAAAGTAGATTTTATTAATAATTCTACAAATGCCGATAATTTTGAGTGGAATTTCGGCATAGCCGGCGAAACGGTTTCCAATGTTAACCCAACCTATTATTACCCGGCATTCAATGGCGTGAGTAACTATACCGTTAGCCTTTCTGCTTCAAATTTGTGCGAATCTGTTACTATTACAAGGTCAATAATTTTGAACTGCCCCAATGCCCCACAGGCTTATTTTACCTACTCCTTAAACGGGCTTTCTGTCAGTTTCCAGAATTTCTCGGTTAATGCTCAAAATGTAAACTGGAACTTTGGTGATGGTACTCAATCAACCGATTTTTCACCAACGCATGATTATGCAACTTATGGAACCTTCAACGTTGAACTTCGCGTTAGCAATGACGATTGCGGTGAAGTTTTCATTACCCTGCCACTTGTAATTGCCAATTGCGATCCGCTGCCACTTCCGCAATTTAATGTAACTACTGCCGATGATTTAACCATTGTCACCTCCAACCTGTCACAAAATGCCTTATATTATTCATGGAACTTCGGCGATGGTTATACCAGTATTGAAGCCAATCCGGTTCATACTTACACTAAAAGCGGTACTTATACCATTGTTTTAAGCGCTTCAAATCTTTGTGCTGCTCAGGTTACAAGCCAACAGGTTACCATTTGTATTTCTGTGTTGCTCGACTCCAGAAACGGCAACTCTTATAAAATCGTGAAAATGGGCAACCAATGCTGGATGGCAGAGAATTTAAATTTCGGAACTCAAAAAAATTCCTTAATCTATGGGGGCATTGGCCCAATAACCGAATTTTGTGCAGGTGATTTACACCCCGATTTGCCTGTTGATAATAATCAAACTGAAAAATACTGCTTAGAAAACGAAGCGCTTAATTGCAATCTGAACGGTGGTCTTTATACGTGGAACGAAGCCATGAATGTAGGGCAAACTCCCGGCTCAGCAAAAGGTATTTGCCCCGAAGGGTGGCATGTTCCGTCTGATGAAGAGTGGAAAATTCTTGAGTCTAATTTGGGCATTGACCCAAATACCCTCAATCAGGAAGGTTACCGGGGTAGTAATCAGGCTTTAATTCTTGCAGACCAGAATGGCTTTAATGCCGAATTTTGTGGATACAGAAACTATGACGGCGATTTTAATTTTGCTAATTCCATTGTTGTTTTTTGGACATCGACAGAATCTTCTGACCCTTGTAAATCATGGATTCGGTATATCGCATCAAACTCCGGCGGAATTTACCGTTCAACCGATGTCGGGGATAAAAATTATGGGTATTGCGTTCGCTGTATAAACGACTAACTCCCCCCCAATTTTCCCCCAACCACATCCTTCTTTTTCATACAAAAAATACCTACCTTTGCCCTGCTTTTTTATTAACCATAAACATTTTTCTTAATTAAACTTCTGTATCATGAAAATATCGGTTATTGGAGCAGGAAACGTGGGCGCCACCTGTGCCGACGTAGTTGCACGCGGCGGTTACGCCAACGAAGTGGTGTTATTAGACATTAAAGAAGGCATATCTGAAGGTAAGGCGCTCGATATCTGGCAAACTGCCCCCATCGGGTATTATTCTACCCGTTTAACCGGCGTTACCAATGATTACGCCGCTACCGCCGGCTCAAACATTACCATTATTACCTCCGGCGTGCCCCGCAAACCGGGCATGAGCCGCGATGACCTTATTGGAACCAACGCCGGCATTGTAAAAAGTGTTACCGAAAATGTGGTGAAATACTCGCCCGATACCATTATTATTGTAGTGTCGAACCCGTTAGATGTTATGACCTACTGCGCTTACCTTACTTCGGGCTTTAACCCGCAAAAGGTAATGGGCATGGCCGGCATTCTCGATACCGCCCGCTACCGCGCTTTTCTGGCTACCGAACTCAACATTTCGCCCAAAGAAATTCAGGCAGTATTGATGGGCGGACACGGCGATACCATGGTGCCGCTGCCCCGCTATACCACCGTTGCCGGTATTCCGGTTACCGAACTGGTGCCGGCCGACCGCCTCAACGCTATTGTTGACCGTACTACCAACGGCGGCGCAGAATTGGTAAAACTCATGGGTACTTCGGCATGGTATGCGCCGGGCGCGGCTGCTGCACAAATGGCCGAGTCTATTGCCAAAAACGAGCGCCGCGTGTTTCCGTGCTGCGTTTGGCTGCAGGGCGAATATGGCTTGCAAGATATTTTCCTGGGTGTGCCCGTAATTTTAGGACAGAACGGCGTGGAAAAAATTATTGAACTCGATTTAAATGCTGATGAAAAAGGCTTGCTCACCAAATCGGCCGAGGCCGTAAAAACGGTAATGGGCGTGTTAGACGGCATGAAATTATTTGGCTAATACTCAAAACAGCACATACAAAAATTCCCCGCAGCGGTTATTGTCCTGTTGCGGGGAATTTTTTTTCTGCCTGCCTGCACACAAAACATCAGGCGTTTAATGCTTCCAGTAATTCGTCTTCTTCCTCTAATGACAACCCTGTTTTGGGCAATGGCCAGCCTAATTGTTCATACCAGGCGGCAGTTTGTATAAAAGATTCGGTTATGGGGGTCATTTGCAGTCCAAAATCAGACAGCAGGCGGCTGTTGTCCATCATTAAAAAGCTGCCGTTCATCCACAGGGGCAAATCAGACCACACCTGCACTTCCTGTTCGTCTAAAAATGGTACGCCGGCAAATGTCAGTTGCGGGGCGGTATTGCAGGCCTGCGTCATAGCTTCTACAATTGCCTGTAAACTCATAAGGGGGTGGGTGTTTACATTATACACTTTGCGGTGTTGGGGCAGGTCAATGGCGGCTATAATAATTCGGGCAAGGTCTTGCACAAAGGTAAAGCTATCAATATCGGCATTACCCTCCGGAAATAAAATGCGGCTTCTTTTTTTGGTGCGGTAAAGCCAGTAATAGTGCCGGTCAAAGGGGTCGTAAGGCCCGTAAACTACCGATGGGCGCAATATTATGGCATCTAAACCAGGGCATTGCAGCAGGGCTTCTTCGCAGGCTGCCTTGCGCTGTCCGTAAGTGGCCATAGTGGCATCGGTTCTTTGTTGGGCAGTGCAGGTTAGCAGTTCAAAATCTTCGGGAATAAGCCGGTTGGCAGAATTTTCGAGGTTATAGACCGATGCGGTGGATATGAAAATATAGCGCCGGCAATTATCTTTAACCCTTTGTGCATAAGCCTGCACGGTATTGGGAAAATAGCCCGATATATCAATAACAGCATCCCAGTATTCATTGCAGGTTTGGTAAAGGTCGGCTGTTTCTCTGTTGCCGTGTATTTTTTTGGCATCGGGAAACAAACCGGCATTGGTTTTACCGCGGTTAAACAACGTTACCTCAAAATTGCCCGATAGCAGTAAATTTTCTGCCAGTACCCGTCCAATAAACTGTGTACCGCCAAGAACAAGTATTTTTTTCATTTGCCGTATTGCCCTGTTACAGGTAATTGGAACTGCCGTTTACCAGCGCCAGAATAAGTACAATTACAAACAGCAGGGTAGAGGCTCCGGCCAGCATTTTGTTGCGGCGTTTAAAGCCAATAAAGCCAAGCGGCAGGGCAACAATTACCATTGTAAGTTTCATATGAAACCAACCGTTTAACTTCATCCAGTCCATGCCATGCGAGGTAAGCATGTAAATACCGGTTATCAAAAACAACAAAGAAATAACCCCTTCCAGCGCTATGGTTTTTTTCTTATAACTTTCCAGCGCTTTTATTTCATCGGTAAAAAGCAACAATGTTTTGTACAGGTACGAAAATAAAAACAGCAGCACGGTAGCCAAATGCAGGTGCTTTACAAAATCTACGCCAAAGGTTCCCATAAATGTTATGTTTGTTTTGACGCAAAACTATCATTTTAACACAAATAAATTGCAGCCTGGCATAAAAAATTTTCGGGCAATAACTCAACTATGTCCGCCGGTAGTAACAGAATGAAGGCAAATCATTACCTTTGCGGCTTTATTTATTGAACTTAGTTGGCTTGTTTTTTGTATAACCCCTCAAATACCTTGCTTATGAGCGCTCCCGAAACCAATACAGCCCTTAATTTTATTGAGGAAATTATTGAAGAAGACCTTAAAACCGGCAAATACAACGGCCGCGTGCATACCCGGTTTCCGCCCGAACCTAACGGCTACCTGCACATAGGGCACGCAAAATCTATTTGCCTCAATTTCGGGTTATCGCAAAAATACAACGGATTAACCAACCTGCGCTATGATGATACCAACCCCGCCACCGAAGATGTGGAGTATGTCGACTCTATACGAGATGATATAAAGTGGCTGGGCTTTAGCTGGGACGACCGCGAATGTTATGCCTCTGATTATTTTGAAGCCCTGTATCATAAAGCCACAGAACTTATTAAAATGGGCAAGGCTTATGTTGACCATTCTACTTCAGAAGAAATGGCCGCCCAAAAAGGCACACCTACCATACCCGGAACCCCCAGTCCTTACCGAACCCGCAGCGTGGAAGAAAACCTGAACCTTTTTGAACGTATGCGCAACGGCGAGTTTAATGAGGGTGCTTGTACACTTCGGCTTAAAATTGACCTGGCATCGCCCAATATGCACATGCGCGACCCGGTAGTGTACCGGATTAAAAAAACGCCCCACCACCGCACCGGAACCAAGTGGTCTATTTACCCCATGTACGACTTTGCCCACGGCATTTCAGACTCTATTGAAGGCATTACCCACTCTATTTGTACGCTGGAGTTTGAAGTACACCGGCCCCTGTACGACTGGATACTCATAGAACTGGGCATGTACCGACCGCAGCAAATTGAGTTTGCCCGCCTTAACCTCACCTATACCATTATGAGTAAGCGCAACCTGAAAATGCTGGTTAATGAGGGCTTTGTAAATGGTTGGGACGACCCGCGGATGCCCACCATTTCGGGGTTGCGCCGCAGGGGATATACGCCCGAATCCATACGGGAGTTTGCCAAAAGGGTAGGGGTTGCCCGTCGGGAAAACATGATTGATGTGGGTTTGCTGGAGTTTTGTGTGCGCGAACACATGAACCTCATTGCGCAACGGGTAATGGCTGTTCTCGACCCGCTTAAAGTGGTGATAACCAATTATCCCGAAACGCAGACCGAAGAACTGGAAACCGAAAATAACCCCGAAAATGCCGAGGCAGGTGTACGTTGCGTGCCCTTTACCCGAGAACTGTACATTGAGCGCGAAGATTTTATGGAAGACCCGCCCAAAAAATATTTCCGCCTGTTTCCGAGTGGCGAGGTAAGACTTAAAAGTGCCTATATTATACGCTGCAATGAAGTGGTAAAAGATGCCCAGGGCAATATTGTACAACTTAACTGCACCTATTACCCCAACAGCAAAAGCGGCGAAGATACCAGTGGCTTAAAGGTAAAGGGTACACTGCATTGGGTGTCGGCACAACATGCTATTAACGCAGAAGTGCGCCTGTACGACCGGCTGTTTACCGTACCTAATGTGGGCGACATTGAAGGCGATATCCGGGATTATATTAACCCCGACTCCTTGATTACCATTGCAAATGCCAAATTGGAACCCTCGCTTTGCAATGCTGCCACGGGTTTGCGCTATCAGTTTATCAGAAAAGGGTATTTTTGCCTCGATAAAGACGCCACCCCCGAAAAACTGATTTTCAATCAAACCGTAGGGCTTAAAGACTCCTGGGCAAAACTGCAAACCAAAGAGGGGTAACCGTTTGCAGAATTTGCTGCTACCCATGTGGCGCGTTCCTCTGTTACTTTGCCGTTGTATGCGTATTGCATACAAACAAACAGGTTTTCCCTTAGCAATTATTTTGTCCAGGGGGCAGTTGACCATTTGTCTTACTGCAACCCCGGGGCAAGCTTTATTCCCCGCGCGCTATGCAAAATGCGCCCGAAAAATAATAGCAGATTACAGCAATATGACAGGCAACAATTGTTAAAATCAGCATTTAAACAGTGTATTGCCAATGCCTGTATGTACAAAATACATACAAACACATAATTTCCTAATTAAAATACATAAAGTTTGGGGGCTTTAGAGCTTGTAAAATAAGGCTTTTACAGGCAGGCTACTGCTGTAGTAAGCCCTTTTTGTGTCTTGTATATGTTATGTATATACCGGTACAATTAAAATAAACACCCTATCTTTATAGGGCTTAAAACTGCCACCACACAATTCTACTCAATTATGCAAAACTTTACGAAAATGAGGAAAATAATCAGTTTATTCTTCCTGCTGTGTTGTTCTATTGTGCTGTATGCCCAATCCGATAAGATAGCCATAGAGAAAAAAGAAGGCGGAATATCGCTCCTGGTTAACGGGCAGCCTTTTATGGTAAACGGTATGAACTGGGATTATTTCCCGATAGGCACTAATTACTCCTACAGTTTATGGAATCAACCGCCCGACATGATTAAAGAGGCGCTTGATTACGAAATGGCTATGTTAAAGAATATGGGAGTAAATACCATTCGGGTTTACACCGGCATTCCAAAACAGTGGATTGAGTATATTTACGATAAATATGGCATCTACACCATGCTCAACCATTCTTTTGGCAGGTATGGATTAACTATAAAAGGCAATTGGGTTCCCAATACAGATTATAGCAATGCCGATGTGCGGGAACTGTTGCTAAGTGAGGTAAAACAAGTTGCAACCGAATACCGCAATACAAGAGGGTTGCTCCTCTATTTGCTGGGAAATGAAAACAACTACGGATTGTTTTGGGATGGCGCCGAAACAGAAGATATACCTGTTGAAGTCAGAAATTCTACTTTAAGAGCACGGCACCTCTATAAGCTGTTTAACGAAGGTGCATTGACTATGAAAACCATTGACGGGCAACATCCGGTAGCTATGTGTAACGGCGACCTGCTTTTCCTGAACATTATAGCCGAGGAGTGCAAAGATGTGGATATTTTGGGGGCAAACATGTACAGGGGTGTTTCGTTTACCGATGCTTTTGAGCGGGTTAAAAATGAATATGGCAAACCCATTTTATTTACCGAGTTTGGGTGCGATGCCTTTAATGTGCGCACCAATCAGGAAGACCAGCTATGCCAGGCGTATTACATGCACGGCAACTGGCGCGAAATTTACGAAAACGCTGCCGGCTTGGGTAAGGCAGGCAACTGTCTTGGCGGGTTCACCTTTCAGTTTAGCGATGGTTGGTGGAAGTACGGTCAAACCTCTAACTTAGATGTACATGACACCCACGCATCCTGGTCTAACGGCGGATATCAGTGCGATTATAAGGAAGGCGAAAACAACATGAATGAAGAGTGGTTTGGCATTTGTGCCAAAGGCGCTACCAACCACAAAGGATTTTATGAGTTGTATCCAAGAGCTGCCTATTATGCCTTGAGCGAAGTACACAAGCTAAATCCGTTTGCTAAAGGCATTAGCTTGTCTGATATTAAAAAGCATTTTGATGGCATTTCGCTGTCCGAAGCAGTATTGAAGGCAAATGGCGACAAAGCGGCCATGGAAACCGAAAAAGTCAAAAAGATAAGGCTTAGCCGTTTTACCGCCGATTTATCCACCTTCAATACGGGAGGCAGTTTAATTACCACCCCCAAAGATCCCGACCTCAACAAGCGAACATTTCCCAACCAACAGGGTTTTGACCACATGCAATCATTTTTTGTAGGGGTTGAAGTTAACCCGGCACCCAATATGCGGGCAGAGATGGAGGTAAACGTGTTGGGTAATGTGGCACAAAATCCGATTAACGAGATATTTTACGAAAACCGTGGACGTCCGGTAACATTTACCAGCACTAATGGCGATGTAACAGTAGAATCCATTAACCGCGTGCAGGTGTATAGCGCCAGTTATCATTGGGACCATAAATTGTTTGAACTCACCGGTTTTTACCGAACCGGGCATTACCATTGGGGATATGAGGGCGACTTTTTCGGCTTGTATCCCGAAGCTAACTACGGCCCAATAATCGACATTTACAACGGCATTGCGCCTTTTGGAATGGAGTTTGCCGGTAAAAAGCGCTTATCGGGGTTAAAAGTGGCTTTTGGCCCGCAATTGTGGTGGGGTGCCAACCCGGCCATTCTGGCAAAATACACCAAGGAACTGGGTAAATTTAAAATTACCGGCATTTTTCACGAAGACATAGCAGGACTGGGCAATACCCAAAGTTCTTTTGCCATTCCGCAGCCCCTTACCCGAAGGTTAACCCTGCATGTTGCGCGCAGTTTTGGCAAATTGGGTGTGGATATGGGCGGCATTTGGGGTGGGCAACCACTTAACGGCAGAAATTTCCAACTCGCCCGCGAAAATTCCGATGGTACATACAGTGTATATCAAGACCAACTGGGCGTAAAAGACAACTGGGGCGGTAAACTAAAGCTCACCTACAAAGGCAACCGGATTAACTGGTATGCGCAATCGGCTGTTATGGGTTTGGTTGCCAATGGCGGTGCCGATTATACCAAAACCTTTACCGGCTGGCGACTGAAAGACAGCGGCAGCGGCAACCAGTATAATGCACTTACCGGATTTACCGTTTCGGCAGGTAAATTGCAAATTGCCCCCAACTTTTTGTGGCAAAAACCCATCGAAGGACCTATACCTGCCGATGTGATTGCACCGGGCAGACCCCGCAACATTCTGGAAGACCCCTTTATAGTGCGAAGCAACCGCGAAACCATAGCAGGCGAACTATTGCTTACCTACGACCCCACGCCCGGCTCGTGGATGTATGAGTGGGATAATGACCGTGCCGAAGATGCCAAATTTGCCGTAAGCGCAGGGGTGGTGTACAGGCATTTGCCCACCATTCAGGATGCTGCAATTGGTATTTTACCCGACGGACGTACCTTATTTGCATTTCCCGGGTCGGCTCCTGCACAAGACCTGTGGGAGGTGCATACCCGCCTGGTTTCTAAAATTAGCGGCAACTTTGGTTTTATTGCCAACTTATACGGAGGTACAGGACAGGCAAACGGCAGCGATGCCCGCACCATTGAACGCTACGGCATGGAGTTGCGCATGATTTACAAGTCTTTAAAACTGAACTCCTTTGTAAGGGTAAACGATTGGGGACCATATGACTATCATCGGGACTTTAACCTCACTTTCCCCATGCAGCTAATGCTCGATGCCTCTTACTCTCTGGCTAAACCCGATTGGTTTGATATGCCCGCAACCCGTTTCGGTATGCGCACCAACTGGCGTTCACTCGATAAGTACTCTCCCCGGTATGCTCCCACCACTAAGGTGGATGCCGCCGGCAATTTTGTGCCCGACCCCGATGCCATTGGCTTTGACAACGGCATGGAATGGGAAATCAGAACATACATTCAAATTAGCATCGGTAACTAAAAACAACTACTCCAATGAAACAATCATTTTTATTGCTTTATAGGCAGTTTGCTCTGGCAGGTTTGCTGTTCTTTTTGCTTTCGGGTTGCGAACGGGCAATAGACGAATTAGGTTCGCCCGATTTTTCTAACAATCCCGAAGTATTTATTGACGGATTTAGCGGCGGCCTCAATTATGCCGCTTTTGGCAGCTCGGTGCCCACCGCGTTTGATGTGGACAAGGAAATTACCTACAACAATTCATCAGCTTCCATGCGCTTTGAAGTGCCCGATGTGAATGACCCCAAGGGTGCCTATGCTGGTGGCACTTATTTTACCTCCGAACCGCGCAATCTGTCGGGTTATGATGCTTTAACCTTTTGGATGAAAGCCTCCAAATCTGCCAGTATTGATGTAATAGGGTTTGGTAACGATTTGGGCGCCAACAAGTATCAAACTGCCATAAACGGATTGGCGGTTAATACCAATTGGCAAAAATATATCATTCCGCTTCCCGATGCTTCAAAACTCAATGCCGAGCGGGGCATGTTTTTTTACTCAGAGGGTCCCGAAGACGGTAAGGGTTACACCTTCTGGATAGATGAGGTTAAATTTGAAAAACTCGGCACTTTGGCACATCAGACTGCCTCCATGTTTAACGGTGAAACCGTATCTGTAACATCTGAAAATGGCGAAACCATACAAATTCAAGGGCTTCAATCTGCGCATAGCCTGCCTACCGGCAATTACCAAACCGTAAGTGTAACGTATCATTATTTTAGTTTTCAGACCTCAAACCCGGCTGTGGCTACGGTAAATGAACAAGGATTGGTTACCGTTTTAAGTGAAGGAACTGCCCAGATTACCGCCAAACTTGGCAATATTGATGCAGCCGGCTCGCTTAACATTACCTCTGTTGGCGATGTTGTTAAGCCGGCTGTCGCCGCTCCTGTGCCCACCCGAGATGCCGATAAAGTGATTTCTATGTACAGCAATGCCTACAACAATGTGCCCATAGATACCTGGAACACCCGTTGGCAGTATTCTACCGCCGAAGAGTTTTTTATCAAAATTGAAGACGATGACGTTATCAGGTACCGCAACCTCAACTTTGTGGGTATTGAGTTTACTTCCCAAACCATTAATGCATCGGGCATGACCCACTTTCATTTAGATATATGGACGCCTGATGCCACCAACCAGCCCAACAATTTTAAAGTAATGCTGGTGGACTTTGGAGCAAACAATATCTATGGCGGTAATGATGATACCTCTCATGAGTTAACCTTTACCGCACCCACCCTCAGCACACAAAACTGGATAAGCCTCAACATACCGCTTGCAAATTTCAGCGGATTGGCTAACAGGGCTAATCTTGCCCAATTGGTGTTATCGGGTACCATACCTAATTTATACTTAGACAACGTGTATTTTTACAACGACGGCGCACCGCCTTCTGTGCCCACTACCGCAGCACCGGTGCCTACCCAAAGCGCAGCCGATGTTATCTCCATTTTCAGCGATTCTTACACCAATGTTGCCGGTACTAACCTTAACCCTAACTGGGGGCAAGCAACGGTGGTAACACAAGAGGCCATACAAGGCAATAATACCCTTAAATATGCCGGTCTCAACTACCAGGGCATTCAGTTTGGCAGTAACCAAAATGTGTCATCGTTTGCTTATCTGCACCTCGATTACTGGACTGCTAACTCCACAGCGCTTAATGTTTTCATCATTAGCCCCGGACCGATAGAAACCGCCTATGCACTGCCTGTTCCTACATCGGGCTGGGCAAGCATAGACATACCGCTATCTGCTTTTGCGCCCGTTGATTTAACCAATGTATTCCAATTTAAATTTGACGGCAACGGAACTATTTACCTCGATAACCTTTATTTCCGCAAATAAAAAAAGCGTTACAACATGAAATCTAACTATAAACTGAAAGTAATACAAGCTGTCTTTACAATTTCGCTCCTCTCGCTGATGCTTGCCGGTTGCAAGCCCGATGATTTTCAAAAACTGGAACCCCGCAACTGGCAATTGGTATGGAGTGATGAGTTTAATGGCGAAGAGGGCGCTATGCCCGATTCGCTTAAATGGACATACGACACCGGCAGGGGCATTGACGGTTGGGGAAATCAGGAACTGCAATATTATACCGACCGGCCACAAAACGTGGCTATGGATGGTGAAGGCAACCTGGTGCTTACCGCAATAAAGGAAAGTTATGCCGGCGCTGCTTTTACCTCTGCCCGCATCAAAACACAAGGCTTGTTTACACAAACCTACGGACGTTTTGAGGCAAAGTTAAAAACACCGTTCGGGCCGGGTTTGTGGCCCGCATTCTGGATGGTGGGCGCTAACATTGAAACGGTTAGCTGGCCGCAATGCGGCGAAATTGATATTATGGAGCTTCGGGGGCAGCAACCTAATATTATTAACGGCTCGGTGCATGGACCCGGTTACTCGGGAGGAAATGCTATAACCAAAGGATACGGCTTGCAAAACGAACGGTTTGATAACCAATATCACCTGTTTGCCGTAGAATGGTTTCCCGATAGAATTGACTTTTTTGTTGATGACTATCTTTACCAACGCATAGAGCCTGAAGATGTTAGCGGTGAATGGGTATATAACACCCCGTTCTTTATGATTCTCAACGTGGCAGTAGGTGGAAACTACGTAGGTTTTCCAACAGAGCAAACACCTTTTCCGCAACACATGGTAATTGACTATGTGCGGGTTTACCAGGAAGCAGATTAACACAAATTAATTGTAACATTGTTTGTTTATCGTCCACAAACAACCCACTCCATATCCAAAGCAAAAAAGTGTAAAACAGTGACACTCAATAGAACAATACTTGAACAAGAAACTTGGTTTGTCATTTCCAATTACCATCATTTGCGCCCATTTTTGATGAGCGTAGTGAGCCACTCTAACCATTGGATGTTTATTTCCAGCAACGGAGGACTCACCGCGGGGCGGAAAAATTCGCAATTTGCCCTCTTTCCTTATTATACCGACGATAAACTGACCGAATTTGCCGACATTACGGGCAGCAAAACCATATTGCAGATAGCCGAAGAAGGAACTACCCTGGTTTGGGAACCTTTTGCAGACCGATGTCAGGACCGCTATGCCATTACCAGAAATCTGTATAAAAATACCTTCGGCAACAAGGTTTTGTTTGAAGAAATTAACCACAGCCTCGGCCTGGTATTTCGGTATCAGTGGAATACCGGGCACGAGTTTGGTTTTGTGAAGCAGGCAGAGTTGGTAAACACATCGGGCAAAGCGTACCGGATTACCATTTTAGACGGCATTCAAAACATTATGCCGGCAGGCGTTAGCACGCAGTTGCAAACCAATGTAAGCAATCTGGTTGATGCCTATAAAAGAAGCGAGTTGCTTCAGCCGGGCGGACTGGGCATTTTTGCCCTTAGCGCCATTATTGTGGACAAAGCCGAACCCAGCGAGGCGCTAAAAGCCAACATAGCCTGGTCTTTGGGTTTGGAAAATGTACGGTACCTGCTCTCATCGGTGCAGGTAAATAAATTCAGGCAACAGCAACTCATACAGGAAGAATGCGATGTGAAAGGCGAAAAAGGCGCTTATTTTGTTCATGCTACCGTTAACTTATCGGGCAATGAAGCCAAAAAATGGAAGATTGTTGCCAACGTAAACCAAAATCAGGCACAGGTAATTGCCCTGAATCACCTGCTCCTTACCGACCCGCAAACTCTTAACAGTAGCGTGGAGGAAGATATTGCCGCCGGCACCCAACAATTAAGGCAGTTAGTGGCAGCCGCCGATGGAGGACAACTCACCGCCGACCCGCTTAAAGATGCCCGTCACTATGCCAATGTGCTGTTTAACATTATGCGCGGCGGCATTTTTGACCAAAACTATCAAACAGGTAAAGCCGATTTTGTGTCGTTCCTGCAAAATGCCAACAAGGAAGTTGCACAACGAAACGAACTTTTTATCCGGCAACTGCCCGAAGAATGGGGTAAACCGGAGTTGGACATCTTGCTTGCTGCCCGGCAAGATTCCGATTTGATAAGGCTTTGCAAGGAATACCTGCCCCTGAAATTCAGCCGCCGGCACGGCGACCCCAGCCGCCCATGGAACTATTTTTCTATCAACACGCATAATGAATTAGATGGTTCAAAAGTATTGGATTATGAGGGCAACTGGCGCGATATTTTTCAAAATTGGGAAGCATTGGCGCATTCTTATCCCGATTTTGTAGAGGGTATGATATATAAATTTCTGAATGCCACCACTTTTGACGGATACAACCCTTATCGGGTAACCAAGGGCGGGTTTGATTGGGAAGTAATTGAACACGACAATCCATGGTCTTATATTGGTTATTGGGGCGACCATCAGATAATTTACCTGCTTAAATTTTTGGAGTTTTACCGGCAATACCAACCCCAAGCCCTGCCCGACTTGCTCAACTGCAACCATTTTGTATATGCCAATGTGCCGTATAAAATAAAAACCTACCCCGAAATTGTTCAAAACCCCAAAGATACCATTGTTTTTGACGAACAAGCCGACTTGCTCATCAGGCAAAAAATAGCCCAGACAGGAGCTGATGGCGCCCTGTTGGGCAGCGCTGCCGATGCCATTCACCGGGTTAGTTTTTTAGAAAAGATATTAGCTACCGTATTGGCTAAGATGTCCAATTTTATACCCGAAGCCGGCATTTGGATGAATACCCAACGACCCGAATGGAACGATGCCAACAACGCATTGGTAGGCAACGGCGTGTCTATGGTTACGCTGTACTATTTGCGCAGATTTCTAACCTTTTTTGATAACCTGCTCTCCGATACCCACACCGGACAAGTAGCTGTATCGGCAGAGTTGCATACCTTTTTTACCAACATTGCCGCCGTTTTAACCCAATACCAACCCCACTTGTCGGGCAATATAAGCAACGGGCTTCGAAAAACCATTACCGATGCACTTGGGCAGGCAGGCAGCCAATACAGGCAAACCATTTACCAAACCGGATTTAGCGGCAGTAAAACAGAGTTGTCTGTACAAGATGTTGCCCGGTTTACCAAAACTGCCCTCCAATTTGCAGAACAAGCCATTGCTGCCAATAAACGCCCCGATGACCTGTACCATGCTTACAACCTCATTAGCATTACCGACCGGGAAATAACTGTTTCGCACCTGACCGAAATGCTTGAAGGACAGGTGGCTGTTATCAGTTCGGGTTATTTAACTGCCGGTGAGGTGGTAACACTGCTCAATTCGCTTCGCAACAGCGCCTTGTACCGGAAAGACCAAAACAGCTATCTGTTGTACCCCAACAAAGAGTTGCCCCGTTTTCTGGAAAAAAACAACATCCCCGCCGCATCGGTAAAAAAATCCCGATTGCTGCAACAACTGTTGCACGACCAGAATTACCTCCTCATTAACCGGGACGTGGAAGGCGGCTACCATTTCAACGGCAATTTTACCAATGCCGCCGATGTAAAAACAGCGCTTCAAAGCCTGATGGCAAACACCGCCTACCAAACTCTGGTACAGGAAGAAACCGGGTTGGTATTGGCTATTTTTGAAGAAGTATTTAACCACAAAGCCTTTACCGGAAGGTCGGGCACTTTTTATGCCTACGAAGGTTTGGGGTCTGTTTACTGGCACATGGTTTCTAAACTGCATTTGGCAGTACAGGAAGCCTGCATTTGGGCATTTGAACAAAATGCAAATGCAGCAACCTTAAAGACCTTGGCAGCGCACTACTACGAAATTGGCGAGGGCATAGGCATACACAAACCGGCAGAGTTGTACGGCGCTTTTCCTACCGACCCCTACTCCCATACGCCCTTGCACCGGGGCGCACAGCAGCCCGGCATGACCGGTCAGGTAAAAGAAGATATTTTGGTAAAATTTGGCGAGTTGGGCGTGTTTATTCATCGGGGAAAATTGGTTTTTCAGCCTTTTTTGCTCAAGCAAGAGGCTTTTTTACCCAACCCGCAAAGCTATTCTTATTTCAACAGCCAATCAGAACAAAGAGAAATTGCCTTAACTGCCAATTCGCTTGCTTTTACATATTGCCAAACACCCATTATATATCAAATCGGCAACCACAACCACATTGCCATAACCTTTTCCAACGGCAATACCCAAACAATAAACGACCTGAGCATAGATGCCGAAACAAGCAGGCATGTTTTTCAACGTACCAATGCCATCAGTAACATAACTGTTTCTTTGCAAGTAACGCAATTGCTGAAGTAATAATTTGTAAACTCAAGACAAGCTAAAATCCATGCTCTTTAAGCATTAAGATATGCGAAAATATTCAATGTTTTTTGCCGTTCTGCTGATAGCCATGCTGCTGTTGCATTCCTGCCGGCAAGCAGGGCTGAATAAGCCGGGCGTAGCCGGTACTACTGCCGCCAATATACTGGGCAACCCTGCGTATTTGGCAATCAGTTACGGTGGCTACAGACAAACATCGAGAGATGTTCAGCCTACGGTTGCAGAGTTGAAAGAAGACATGAAACTTTTGGCAGCTATGGGCATTAAATTGCTTCGAACCTACAATGTTTACTTAGAGGAAACATCAAATTTGCTCAAAGCCATTACCCAATTAAAGCAAGAAAACCCCCAATTTGAAATGTACCTTATGTTGGGTGCCTGGATAGATTGCAAAAATGCTTTTACCGATAACCCCGACCACCAAAACGAAAGCGAGCGAAACGAAGGGGAAATAGCAAGAGCCGTTGCGCTGGCAAAACAATATCCCGATATTGTAAAAATAATTGCGGTGGGCAATGAGGCAATGGTAAAATGGGCAGCCTCGTACTACGTACAGCCCGGCGTAATTCTGAAATGGGTAAAATACCTGCAAGACCTGAAAGCCAAAGGCGAGTTGCCTGCCGATTTGTGGATTACCAGTTCCGACAATTTTGCCTCTTGGGGCGGGGGCGATGCCGAATACCATGTAGAAGACCTCAACAATCTTATAAAAGCGGTCGATTTTATTTCGATGCACACTTACCCCATGCACGATACCCACTACAACCCCGATTTTTGGGGTGTAAGAAACAATGAAACCAACCTGACCGAATTGGAAAAAACCGAAGCCGCAATGCACCGGGCAAAAAATTACGCCATAGCACAATACCAAAGTGTGGTACAATACATGAAAAGCCTGGGTGTAAACAAACCGGTTCATATAGGAGAAACCGGATGGGCAACCCAATCGAATGAGCGCTACGGCGATAACGGCTCTCGTGCCACTGATGAATACAAATCGGGTATTTACTACCACCTCATGCGCGAGTGGACTAACCAATCGGGCTTAACGCTTTTTTACTTTGAAGCCTTTGATGAACAATGGAAAGATGCCGGCAACCCGGGCGGTTCCGAAAATCACTTCGGGCTGTTTACCGTGCAAGGGCAAGCCAAATATGCCATTTGGGATGTAGTGGACAAAGGCGTTTTTTCCGGCTTAACCCGAAACGGCAACCCCATTACCAAAACCTTTAACGGCAACAAAGCAGCATTGATGAAAACGGTAAAAACTCCACACACCGATGCCCATATTAAAGCCCTTCAACCTGCACACTAAACCCGTATGCCATGAAAAAATATCCGTACTACCCCTTAACCCTCCTGCTTCTTTATATGCTTACGGTGCAATGCAACCCGCCGGCTTTGCAGTCGGTAGCCATTTTTGAAACGTCGGAAGGCGGCAACCGGCTCACCCCAATTACCAATTTTACTCCCGTTGCCAATGCTACCCAAATAACCCTTTTACCCGATGAAACATACCAAACCATAACCGGTTTTGGCGGCTCGTTTACCCAAGCCACCGCCTACCTGCTCCAAAAATTGGGCGAAGAAAACCGCAAAAAAATTCTGGAGGCTTATTTTGGCGAATCGGGCGCCCGTTACTCACTTACCCGAACCCATATTAACTCCTGCGATTTTTCGCTCTACAACTATGCCTATGCTACCACACCCGCCGATACGCTGCTACAGCAATTTACCATAGACGAAGACCGCAAATACCTCATTCCTGCTATTAAGCAAGCCCAGGCCATTTCAAAAGACGGCTTCCGCATTATTGCCACTCCGTGGACTGCCCCGCCCTGGATGAAAGACAATAACAGTTGGCGCGGCGGTAAACTTCTGCCCCAATATTACCCCACATGGGCTTTGTATTTTTCTAAATACCTGAGTGCCTATCAGGCAGAGGGCATACCTGTTTGGGGTGTAACCGTAGAAAACGAGCCGCTTGGCAACGACAGCAACTGGGAGAGTATGCACTTTACCCCGCAGGAAATGAACGATTTGGTGAAAAACCACCTGGGACCCAAATTGAAGGCAGACGGGCATGAGGTAAAAATACTCGGCTACGACCAAAACCGGGACGAGGAACTGAAAGTATGGGTAGATGCCATGTATGACGATGAAGCTGCTGCTGCTTATTACGCCGGAACAGCCATACACTGGTATGCCAGCACCTACGATTATTTCCCCGAAGCACTGCAATACGCCCGCCAAAAAGCGCCCGGTAAACACCTTATACAAACCGAAGCCTGCATAGATGCACAAGTGCCCCGATGGAAAAACGATGCATGGTATTGGTCTGAAGAAGCCACCGATTGGGGCTGGAACTGGGCGCCACCCGACAAAAAACACCTGCACCCCAAGTATGTACCGGTTTTTCGCTATGCACAGGACATTATTGGCTGCCTTAATAACTGGGTTGATGGCTGGATAGACTGGAACATGGTACTTGATAAACAAGGCGGACCCAATTGGGCAAAAAACTGGTGCATTGCCCCCGTTATTGCCGACCCCGACGCAGACGAAATCTATTTTACCCCGCTCTACTACGTAATGGCACATTTTAGCCGATTTATTCGCCCCGGCGCTGTAAGAATAGGATTTAAACATACCGATAAAGACCTTATGATTACGGCAGCCAAAAATCCCGATAATAGTATTGTTCTTGTATTATTTAACCCTGCCGTTGAGGCAAAGGGTATCGGGCTTACCATAGCAGGTAAAGAAACCCAATGGACGCTTAGCCCGAAAGCCATTCAAACCATAGTTCTATCCAATAAGTAACACGCCAATTTGTAAACACCAAAACCAATACACTATGTCACACTATGAAACACTCCCCAAAGACCGAGTTCCCATAATACAAAAAGCCGCATTTGGTGCGGGGCATTTGGTCAACAACTTACTGCCCGGCGCATTGGGCGTTTTTTCTTTTTTTCTGATTACGGCATTTGGCATGGATCCCTTTTTGGCAGGATTGCTTGGAGGAATTCCCCGGATTTACGATGCCATTACCGACCCTATTATGGGTTACATTTCAGACAATACAAAATCTAAATGGGGACGTAGAAGACCTTATATTTTTATCGGTGCTATTATGAGCGGAATTTTCTTTATGTCCCTTTGGCAGTTACACCCCGAAAACTCGCAAGCCTATAACTTCTGGTATTTTCTGATGTTTTCTTTAATATTTTTAACCGGCAATACCATATTTTCTACCCCGCTCATAGGTTTTGGGTATGAAATGACTTCCGATTACAATGAGCGCACCCGCCTGATGGGTTTTGCACAAACTATCGGGCAAATTTCATGGATGATTGTGCCTTGGTTTTGGGTAATTATTGCCAATCCCGATTTTTTTGAAACACAGGCACATGGTGTGCGCGGCCTTTCTATAGTTGTTGGACTAGCTTGTATAGTATTTGGAATATTACCGGCAATATTCTGCAAGGAAGTGGACCAAACCAACCTGAGCAACCGCGATCATATTACCTTTAAAAACCTGCTAAAAAACATGAAAGGCCTATTGCATAATATGGGGCTGATTTTTAAAAATGTTCCGTTTGTAAGATTATGCGGCGCAACTTTTCTGGTGTTTAACGGTTTTCAGATGGTTGCCTCTTTTAGTTACTTTATTATTGTGTTTTACATGTTTAAAGGCAATTATGGCGCCGCAGGCAACTGGCCTGCCTGGTTTTCAACTATAAGTGCCATAACCACAGCCATATTAATTATTCCTGTTATTACATTGATGTCGAACATATTGGGAAAAAGAAATGCATTTATTATTTCTACGGCCATTTCCATGGTGGGCTACATGCTCAAATGGTGGGGCTTTAACCCCGATAACCCCTGGATGATTTTTATGCCCATTCCGTTTATGGTATTTGGTATTGGCGGTTTGTTTACCCTTATGATGAGCATGACCGCCGATGTTTGCGACCTTGACGAACTCAACAACGGGATGCCCCGAAAAGAAGGTACCTATGGCGCTATTTACTGGTGGATGGTTAAACTGGGGCAGGGACTTGCCTTAGTATTGGGTGGCTTGGTGCTGAAACTGGTGGGTTTTGACTCAAAAGCAACCATACAAACTGCCGAAACAATAGTCCGCTTAAGGCTTGCCGATATTATTATTCCGGCTATTACCGCAGCTATGGCTATTTTGGTCATGTGGAACTACGACCTGAGCGAAGACCGCGCCAAAGAAATTAAAGCAGAGTTGGTGAGAAGACGCGGCGAGTTGTAAGCGAAATTTATTTAATATTTCAATTAATTCACTAAACACATTGCAATATGTCATTCAGAAAAGAACAATTCTTGCAATATAAAAAATCGGCTGCAGCAGTCCCCGATAGCTATCTGGCCGACTTGTCGGAAGAAGAACTTGAACACTTGTTTTTGGAAGTTTTGTATAACGGTGTACATGGTTTTTGTTTCAGCCTGTACGAAGAAGGGCAAAAACCGGGCGACATTATCTCGGCAGCACAAATTGACCGGAGAATACAAATTCTGAAACGCTACACCGGTTGGATCAGGTCTTTTTCCTGCATTGAAGGAAATGAGCATATACCTATTTTAGCTAAACAAGCGGGTCTTAAAACCTTAGTGGGCGCCTGGCTGGGCAGCGACGAAGAAAAAAACCAACAAGAAATAGCTGCCCTGATAAAGTTAGCCAATGAAGGATATGTAGATATAGCTGCCGTAGGTAACGAAGTGCTTTACCGCAAAGATTTAACAGAAGAACAACTGCTGGCATACATAGCGGAGGTTAAAAAAGCCATTCCGCAAGTGCCGGTGGGGTATGTAGATGCCTACTATGAGTTTGTAAAAAGACCCCAAATAGCCGAAATGTGCGATGTGATTTTGTGCAATTGTTACCCATACTGGGAGGGTACAGCTTTTGAAAACTCACTGCCGCACATGCAGGAAATGTATAGGCAGGCAAAAACGGCGGCAAACGGCAAAAGGGTAGTTATAACCGAAACCGGTTGGCCAAGTCAGGGCGAAAGCTTGGGCAATGCAATACCCTCGCGACTTCATGCCATAAAATACTTTCTTAATACCCAACTCTGGGCGCATGACCAAAACATAGAAGTCTTTTATTTCTCCTCTTTCGACGAATCGTGGAAAATAAGTTCAGAGGGTGAAGTAGGCGCTTATTGGGGAATTTGGGATAGTTTGGGTAAATTAAAATACCAAAAAGAGCATGTTTGAGAAATTAAATATAGCACCCGGAAGAGGTATTTGTTATTCGGGTTTCAGAGATGGGCAGCAACCTGGCGGTTTATACCCAAGTTATGCCCAAATAAAAGAAGACTTACTGCTGCTAAAGGAACATTGGCAGTACCTGCGTTTGTTTGATTGTGACCAACACGCCCAAACGGTTTTTGAAGTAATTAAAAGAGAAAAGCTCCATTTTAAGGTGATGCTTGGCGCATATATAGAAGCCGAAATGAACAATTTTAACTGCCCTTGGAGTGGAGGTGTGCATGACGAAGTACAATTGGAGATGAACAGCATAAGCAATCGGGAAAAAATAGCCCGGTTGGCAGAATGGGGCAACAAATATGCCGATATTGTTTTTGCACTCTCGGTAGGTAATGAAGCCTGCGTGGACTGGACAGACCACTACGTACCCGAAAGTAAAGTAGTGGAGTATGCACAGTTGGTAAAACAAAATGCTAAACAACCTGTTACATTTTGCGAGAACTATGCACCATGGTTATTTAAATTGGAAACGTTGGCAGAGGAAGTAGATTTCATTTCTATACACACTTATCCGGTCTGGGAATACAAGCACATATCGGAAGCGCTCGACTATACCATACACAACTACCATGCTGTAGCCCATAAATATCCGCATAAAACGGTGGTAATTACCGAAGCAGGCTGGGCTACCAACTCTAATGGCAGAGGAATAGACCCCAACCATGTAAACGAAAGCTACCAAAAAATTTATTTTGAAATGCTGATGGCTTGGGCAAAAAAGGAAAACATTTTAACCTTCTTTTTTGAAGCATTTGACGAATCGTGGAAAGGTTCACATGAGCCTTTGGAACCCGAAAAACACTGGGGTTTGTTTAAAACTGACCGAACCCCAAAATTAGCTGTGAAACATTTACATCCAACAACTTTACCAACTCACTAACATTTTTGTTAGACTTTATTCATTAACTAAATCCTGTTTTATTATGAAGAATTTTTTTATTTTTTTAGCGGCGATACTTGCTTTTTCCTCGCAGAGTTTTGCGCAAAATGCCCCTATCAATTTTGAAGCAGGGGGAAATGGAGCCTCCTGGACCTGGACCGTGTTTGAAAATGCCACCAACCCTGCCTTGGAAGTAATACCCAATCCCGACCCATCGGGCATTAACACCTCTGCAACGGTGGCTAAATTTACCGCCCTGCAAGCCGGAAACCCCTGGGCGGGTTGCGAGTCATTGCATGGTGCCGACCTCGGACCCTTTGAGCTTAACTCAAACACTTCTACCATTAAAATAATGGTTTGGAAGTCTGTTATCAGCGATGTGGGTATTAAATTTGCCTCTCCTACCGGCTGGTCGCAAGGCGAAATCAAGGTGTCTAATACGCTGGTAAACCAGTGGGAAGAGTTAACCTTTAACTTCTCCGGGTTTATAAATCCGCCTGCCAGCGAAGGACAATTAGACCAAATTATTATTTTCCCCGATTTTAATTTGGGCGGCAGAACCCAGGACAACATCATTTATTTTGACAACATCACCTTCTCATCGGGCGGCGGCGGCGCTACCGAACCTACCGCAGCAGCGCCCACACCAACACACCCCGAAGCAGACGTTATTTCTATGTTTAGCGATGCTTACACCAATGTGCCCGTTGATACCTGGCGCACCGATTGGTCTGCCGCAACACTGGAAGATGTATCGGTAGCCGGAAATGCCACCAAAAAATACTCGGCGTTGGATTTTGTAGGCATCGAAACCGTAGCTAACCAAATCAATGCTGCCGGCATGACCCATTTCCATATGGACGTATGGTCGGCAGATTTTACCTTCTTCGGGGTGAAATTGGTTGATTTTGGCGCTGATGGCGGTTATGGCGGCGGCGATGATTCGGAACATCAGGTAAACTTTACCGCACCCGCACAAGGGCAGTGGGTAAGTTTGGATATTCCGTTGAGCGATTTTACAGGTCTTGCCTCGCGCGAACACCTTGCGCAGTTAATTCTGGTAGGACAACCCACCGGTGCCAACACCGTTTATGTGGACAACGTATATTTTTACAGCGGCGCAGTTGCTACCGAACCTACCGTAGCAGCGCCCACACCAACACACCCCGAAGCAAACGTTATTTCCATGTTTAGCGATGCTTATACCAATGTGCCCGTTGATACCTGGCGCACCGATTGGTCTGCCGCAACACTGGAAGATGTATTGGTAGCCGGAAATGCAACCAAAAAATACTCGGCTTTGGATTTTGTAGGCATCGAAACCGTAGCTAACCAAATCAATGCTGCCGGTATGACCCATTTTCATATGGACGTATGGTCGGCAGATTTTACCTT
>MTCR01000068.1 GCA_002212725.1 Sphingobacteriales bacterium TSM_CSM
AAATT
The DNA here is from genome assembly GCA_002212725.1 of Sphingobacteriales bacterium TSM_CSM. Taxonomy (GTDB): domain Bacteria; phylum Bacteroidota; class Bacteroidia; order Chitinophagales; family UBA2359; genus UBA2359. The sequence continues at coordinate 6 of MTCR01000068.1, forward strand.
TAGTAGCCACAAACAACGCGCCTTCGGTATATCCGGTAGGTACGACCACTGTTACATGGACCGCCACCGATGCTGCGGGCAACACGGCAACCTGTAGCCAAACCGTAACGGTGACAGATAACCAACCGCCCACTGCGGTATGTCCTTCCAATATAACGCAGCCTGCTGCAAGCGGTTTATGTAGTGCGGTGGTGAACTTTACCCTGCCTGCTCCTACCGACAACTGTTCTGCTACTTCGGCAGCCAGTCCAGCATCGGGCAGCACGTTTAACGTAGGAACCAGTACAGTTACGGTAACGGCAACTGATGGGGCAAACAATACGGGCACCTGCTCGTTTACGGTAACGGTAACGGATAACCAACCTCCCACCCTTACCTGTCCTGCTCCCCAAACCCTGCCGGCCATTACCAATACTTGTGCCGCCAATTACACCATTTCCGACCCCATTTCTGATAACTGTACGGCTACCTGGGGCTACTCTTTGGGCGGCGCTACCATTGCTGCTTCCTCTGGCATAGCCGATGGAACCGATAGCGGTGTCCTTTCATTTAATGTGGGTGTAACCACCGTTACCTTGAGCGGTACCGACGGCACCAATGCTGCCACTACCTGCTCCTTTACGGTAACGGTAACCGATACGCAACCGCCCGTTATTACCTGTGCAGGGCCGGTAAACATCAATACCACGCCCGGACTTTGTACCGGCACAACAGTGCTGACAAACCCGACGATAAGTGACAACTGTGCAGGCAGTTTGGGCAATGCGCTGCATTTTGCCTCCGGCAGTGCCAATGAAGTAACCGCTCCCATAACAGGTCTTCCGACAGGAAACGCTGTTCGAACGGTGGAGTTTTGGGTGAAAATACCCAACAGCAACCAGCATCACATTGTTTCGTGGGGCAATTTTACGTGCGCCATCTATCCTGTTGGAGGGGTAATGCGCCCCCACCTTTGGGGTTCTTTTAATGATGTGAGTTCAACCACGCTTTCCGTTCCTTATAATACATGGACGCATATAGCCTACGTGCTTACCGGAACACAAATTATTTTTTATGTAAACGGCGTTGCAGATGCGAAACCCTACACGCACAACACCGGTTCTACGGGCAGCCTTTACGTAGGCAGTTACTTTGGCGCAACAGGGCAAACGGTAGATGAGGTTCGGATATGGAATACTGCGCGCACACAAGCACAGATTCAAGGTTCAATGGGCACAGAACTGTCAGGCAGTGAAGCGGGATTGGTAGCCTACTACAAATTCAATCAAGGCACTGCAGGCGGCAACAATGCAGGTATAACAACACTGAACGCTACAACGGGTCAAAATGGTACGTTGGTGAGTTTTGGGCTGAACGGTCCGTCTTCGAACTGGGTGGCAGGGCTTACGTTCCCGCTCTTTACGAATAATGCTCCGTCTGTTTATCCGGTAGGTACGACCACTGTTACCTGGACCGCCACCGATGCTGCGGGCAATACGGCTACCTGCAGCCAAACGGTTACAGTAACCGATAACCAACCACCCACAGCGCTTTGTCAGCCTGTCACGGTTCAATTAAACGCATCGGGCACTGGCAGCACGACGGCGGCAGCGGTGAACAACGGCAGTAGCGATGCTTGCGGCATTCAGTCATTGACCTTGAGCCAAACGGCGTTTACGTGTGCCAATGTGGGCAGCAACACGGTAACACTGACGGTACGAGATGTAAACAACAATACTTCCACTTGTTCGGCAACGGTAACGGTGCAGGATTTGGTTGCACCGGTGGCAGTATGCCAGAACGTAACAGTTGAGTTAAATGCATCGGGCACGGGCAGCACTATGGGTGCAGCCGTTAATAATGGCAGCAGCGATGCATGCGGCATTCAGTCCTTGTCCTTGAGCCAGACGACGTTTAACTGCGCCAACGTGGGAAGCAACACGGTAACGCTGACGGTGACGGATGTAAACAACAATACCGCCACTTGTTCGGCAACGGTTACGGTGCAGGATTTGGTGGTGCCGGTGGCAGTATGCCAGAACGTAACGGTTCAGTTAGACAATACCGGCAATGGCAGTACGACGGCAGCTGCGGTGAACAACGGCAGCAGCGATGCTTGCGGCATTCAGACTTTATCCTTGAGCCAAACGGCATTTACCTGCGCCAACGTAGGCAGCAACACGGTAACGCTGACGGTTACCGATGTAAACAGCAATGTAAATACCTGTACGGCTACGGTTACGGTACAAGATACTGTACTGCCGGTAGCATTATGCCAGCCTGTAACGGTACAGTTAGACAATACGGGCAATGGCAGCACTACGGCATCTGCGGTGAACAACGGCAGCAGCGATGCCTGCGGCATTCAGACTTTATCCTTGAGCCAAACGGCGTTTACCTGCGCCAACGTAGGCAGCAACACCGTAACGCTGACGGTTACGGATGTAAACAGCAATGTAAATACCTGTACGGCCACGGTAACGGTACAAGATACTGTACTGCCGGTAGCGTTATGCCAGCCTGTAACGGTACAGTTAGACAATACGGGCAATGGCAGCACGACGGCATCGGCGGTGAACAACGGCAGCAGCGATGCCTGCGGCATTCAGTCCCTATCCTTGAGCCAAACGGCATTTACCTGCGCCAGCATTGCTACCAACCCGAATACGGTAACACTGACGGTAACGGATGTGAATAACAATACTTCCACCTGTACTGCTACGGTAACAGTGGAAGATAATATTGCACCGACGGCCATATGTCAAAATCCAACAGTTGCGCTTAACAGTGCTGGTACAGTAACCATTACGCCTGCACAGATAAACAATGGCAGTAGTGATAATTGTGCTGTTCAGGGTTATTCGCTTAGTCAAAGCACATTTGACTGTACCGAAGTAGGTTTTAATACGGTTATCATGACAGTTACTGATGTAAACGGGCAAACCAGCACCTGTTCTTCTTTAGTAAGGGTAATAGAAACTTTACCTCCAACAGCAGTATGCCAGAACATTACAGTGCAGTTGCAAACAGGGGGCAGTGTGAATGTTGCGGCATCGGCGGTGAATAATGGCAGTAGTGACAATTGCGGCACGATTACTTTGGCTTTAAGCCAAACCACATTTACCTGTAGTAATATAGGAGTAAATACGGTAGTTTTAACCGTTACCGATGCGAACAGTAATACGGCTACCTGCTCGGCAACAATAACGGTACAAGATAATATTGCACCTTTGGCGGTATGCCAGCCGGTTACGGTACAACTAAATTCGGGTGGTGCGGCATCGGTTACCGGTACACAAGTAAATAACGGTAGTAGCGATGCTTGCGGCATTCAATCATTATCGGTAACTCCCAATAGTTTTACCTGTGGTAATGTAGGAGGAAATACAGTTACTTTAACTGTTACCGATGTAAACAACAATACCACCACCTGCTCTGCAACGGTAACGGTACAAGATAATATTGCTCCTTTGGCAGTATGTCAGCCTGTTACGGTACAACTTAACTCGGGCGGTACGGCATCGGTTACCGGTACACAAGTAAATAACGGCAGCAGCGATGCTTGCGGCATTCAATCATTATCGGTAACTCCCAACAGTTTTACCTGTGGTAATGTAGGAGGGAATACGGTTACTTTAACTGCTACCGATGTAAACGGCAATACAGCTACCTGCTCTGCAACGGTAACAGTACAAGATAATATTGCTCCTTTGGCAGTATGCCAGCCGGTTACGGTGCAACTTAACTCAGGCGGTACAGCAACGGTTACTGGCACACAGGTAAATAACGGCAGTTCAGATAACTGTGCCATACAATCTTTGGGGGTAGTGCCCAACAGCTTTACCTGTGCCAACGTAGGAAACAATACGGTTACCCTTACAGTAACAGATGTAAACGGCAATACCTCTACCTGTTCAGCAACGGTAACAGTACAGGATAATATAGCGCCCAATGCAGTTTGCCAGAATAGTTCGGTACAATTAAACACATCTGGCACAGCCGGTTTAACTGCTGGGCAGGTAAACAACGGTAGTTCGGACAATTGCGGTATTCAGTCAATATCGGTATTGCCCAACAGTTTTACCTGCGCCAATGTGGGCAGTAATACTGTTACTTTAACCGTTACCGATGTAAACGGGCAAAGTGCAACCTGTTCGGCTTTGGTTTTGGTGCAGGATGTTACACCCCCAACAGCATTTTGTCAAAGTGGCATCATAGTATCTTTAAACAGCGGTGGCACAGGCAGCATTACCACTTCAATGGTAAATAACGGCAGCTCTGATAACTGTGGTATTGCCTCTGTAACAGCAAGCCCGCTAAACTTTACCTGTGCCGATGTTGGCAACCCGATTGTAGTATTGACAGTTACGGATTTGAGCAATAACACTGCTACCTGTGGCAGCACTATTACAGTGAAAGATAATATTCTGCCTACTGCTATCTGCCAGAATATTGCGGTTCAGATAGGAGTTGGTGGAACGGTAACGGTAGTGCCTGCACAGGTGAATAATGGCAGCAATGACAATTGTGGTATAGCCACCATGTCGTTAAGCAAGAGTATATTTACCTGTGCCGATGTTGGTTCGCAAACAGTAGTATTAACGGTAACCGATGCAAGTGGTAACAGTGCCTCTTGTTCTGCCGGTGTTACGGTAAATGAAACAACCGCACCAACAGCTGTTTGCCAAACTACGCCGGTTATTGCACAAATAAGCCCGGCCGGAACTGCAACCATTACTGCCGCACAAATTAACAATGGCAGTACCGATAACTGCAGCGGCAGTGTGAATTTATCAGTAACTCCCAATTCATTTACCTGCTCTAATATTGGCAATAATACGGTAACTTTAACCGTAAGCGATACAAATGGAAACTCATCAAGTTGTGCTGCAACGGTGCTGGTACAAGACCCGGTTGCACCAACGGCTGCATGTAAAAGCAGCTTTGTCTATTTAAATGCCTTGGGTACGGCAAGTATTACTGCTTCGCAGGTAAATAACAACAGCAGCGACAACTGCGGGGTTTCGGGAATAAGCGTATTGCCTAATACCTTTAACTGCGCCAATATTGGCAACAATACTGTAACACTTACTGTAACTGATTTCAGTTCCAATACTGCTACCTGTAATGCTACCGTAACAGTTTACGATGATATATTACCCGTGGCAAACTGTCAGAATATAGCGGTAGCTATATCGGGCGGAACTGCCAGCATTACCGCTGCACAGGTAAATAGCAGCAGTACCGACAATTGCGGTATAGCCAACATGAGTGTGATTCCAAGCCTGTTTTCATGTGCCAATGTTGGTAATAATACGGTTACGCTTACTGTTAGTGACAGCAGCGGAAATACAGCAACCTGTTCTGCTACCGTAACGGTTACTTCAACCATACCGGCAACTATTGGAAGCAACAGCCCTGTTTGTGTAGGCAATACCATTAACCTTACGGCTACCGGTGGGGGTTTTTACCAATGGGTGGGCCCTGGTGGATTTAGTTCAACGCAGCAAAACCCGGTAAGGACAGGTGCTACTATAGCTATGGGCGGAATATATTCTGTTACGGTAACCAGCGCTTCGGGTTGTACAACGGCATTAAGTACTACGGTTACGGTTAACAGTTTGCCGGTGGCAAGTATTACCGGAGCAACCAGTGTTTGTGCCGGCAATACTATTAACCTTACTGCCAATGGCGGCGTTTCTTACCAATGGAGCGGCCCGAATGGTTTTACCTCCATACAACAAAACATTGTAAGAACCGATGCCACGGCTCCAATGGGTGGAATGTATACTGTTACGGTAACCAACAGCGGCGGCTGCACGGCTACAACCAATATAAATGTTACGGTTAACCCTGTACCAACGGCTACTGTAGGCAATAACGGCCCGGTTTGCATAGGAAGTACCATTAACCTTAGCGCAAGTGGTGGCGTAACCTATAGTTGGATTGGTCCGAACGGATATTCCAGCAGTGCCCAAAACCCGGTAAGAACGGGTGCAACGCTGGCTATGGCGGGCAACTACTTAGTAACGGTAACCAATTCATCTGGTTGCACGGCAAGTTCATACACAACGGTATCGGTTGTTACTGCGCCTGCTGCAAGTGTAACCGGCACATCATCGGTTTGCGCGGGCGGTGTCATCAGCCTTACTGCATCGGGCGGAGTTTCTTACTCATGGAACGGTCCGTCGGGCTATACCGCTTCGGGGGTTAATATTATGTTAAGCCCGGCAACGGCGGCCATGGCAGGAACTTATACCGTAACTGTAACGGGTTCTGGTGGTTGTACGGCAACAGCCAGCCGCACTGTAACTGTAAATGCAGCGCCTGTGGTGAGTATAAGCGGAACTACGGTAATATGTGCGGGCAATACCATTACGCTGTCGGCAACGGGTGGTACTACCTATATATGGAGCGGCCCGAATGGCTTTAGCAGCGGCGGTTCCAGTGTAGCTGTGGTTAGCGCCACGGTTGCAGCATCGGGCACTTATACGGTAACGGTCACCAACGCATCGGGTTGTACGGCCACGGCCAGCCAGGCAGTTACGGTAAATGCAGTTCCGGTTGCCACAGCAGGCAGCAACAGCCCTGTTTGTTCAGGCAATGCCATTAATCTTACGGCCTCGGGCGGTTCATCTTATTCGTGGATTGGTCCTTCGCTGTTCAGTTCTACGGTTCAAAACCCGGTAAGGCTTAATGCTACCACTTCTATGTCGGGTACTTATTCGGTTACGGTAACTAATATTTCGGGTTGTAGCGCATGGGCTGTTACCTCGGTTACGGTAAATGCTTCGCCAACGGCAAATATCAGCGGAGTTAGCAGTGTTTGCGCAGGCGGCACCATCAGTCTTACTGCAAGCGGCGGAACGCTGTACGCATGGAGCGGCCCCAATGGTTTTACCGGCAATACTGCCGGCATAAGCATACCTTCAGCCACTACGGCCATGACCGGTACTTATACGGTAACGGTAACCGGTTCGTCGGGTTGTACGGCTACGGCCAGCAGGGCGGTTACGGTAAATGCTGTTCCGGTTGCAACGGCTTCCAATAATGGACCGTTGTGTGCGGGTGCAGCGCTTACGTTATCGTCTTCGGGCGGTAGCTCCTACTCATGGAGCGGCCCCAACGGGTTTGTTTCCATGGCACAAAACCCCGTTTTAAGTTCTGTTACAACGGCTATGGCCGGCACCTATACGGTAACGGTAACCAATGCATCGGGTTGTTCATCGGTGGCAAATACTGTGGTAAGCATCAGCACATGTGGTACGCCCATTGTTGTAACAAGCTACAGCATTACCAAAAACAGCAGTCTTACCACGATTGGAAACGGCTCTATAACCCTATATGTAACAGGTGGGGTACCGTGCCCGCCGCCGGGTGCAGCCTACAGCTATGCCTGGAGCCCGGCTACGGGAACCATGACTTCATCGGGCACTACCCATACGTATAGCGGGCTGCTTGCCGGTTGGTATGTGGTAACCATAACCGATTGCGGAGGCAACAGCCTTGTTACATATTACTATGTTCCCAATACTTCAAGAGGTTTTGGATTTAAAACCGGCGAAAAAGGGGTAGAAAACCTAACCGCATCGCCCAATCCTACCGGAGGTCAAACTACTGTATCGTTTAACAGCCATGCCAATGAGCGCATGAGATTGGCAGTTTACGCTGTAGATGGCAAGGAAGTTGGGGTATTGTTTGACGGTATTGCTCAGGAAGAGTCGTTCTACGAATTTGTTTTTGACATGAACGACCTGCCATCGGGCACGTATTATGCCGTTTTACGAACCGAAAGCGGTGTCCAAGAGCAAATAAGGGTGCTGGTAATAAGGTAGTTCAATTTTATTTTACCCTGTTTAACTGCCCCTGTGCTGTATGTGCAGGGGCAGTTTTATTGAAAAAGGGTAAAAGCCCGATAAGTGAGGTGGTTTTATAACCATAAAGCAAAAAATGTATGGCCGGTGAGTTGAAGTTGCCTAAATTTGCCCGATATAAAAACCACTTATGCCACACCTGCGTTGGAACCCCCTTTTGCGCACTTATACAATGGTAGCGGCCAACCGGCAAAGCCGCCCGCATTTGCCCAAAGATTATTGCCCGTTTTGCCCGGGATGCGGTAAAGTACCCGATGATTACGATGTTTATGTATATGCCAATGATTTTCCTGCATTGAGCATTTTACCCGATGTTGCCGATGAACAGGTAGCCTTTTTATCGGGTAATGTGTACCACGAGGCTGCTGCATACGGTCATTGCGAGGTTATACTGTATTCGCCCGACCATTATGCCAGTTTGTTTCAATTACCTTTGTCACATATTGAAAAACTGGTATCGGTTTGGAAACAAAGGCAGGAAGTGCTTAGCACCGATGAACGGGTAAAATACATATTTCCGTTTGAAAACAGGGGTGAGGAGGTAGGTGTTACCATGCATCATCCGCACGGGCAATTGTATGCCTATCCGTTTGTACCGCTAAAAATTAAAACCGAATTAGATAGCTGCAAAGCCTATTACCAACAATATGGCATACCGCTTTTTGAAGCAATGAACCGTTTTGAATTGCAAGACGGGCGCCGAATAATTACCGAAAACGAGCATTTTGTGGCTTATCTGCCCTATTTTACGGATTATCCGTTTGGGATTTTTATAGTATGCAAAAGCAATATGGGAAGTTTTGCCGCTTTTTCATCTGCCATGCAAAACAGTTTGGCCGGTATGTTAAAGCAGATAACCGGCGCTTTTGATCTGGTGTTTGACCGCCCGTTTCCGTATATGATGTGCATACACCAAACGCCGGTAAACAGCCCCGAATACGAAGGCTGCGAAACATGGTACCGGTTTCATATAGAATTTTACCCGCCTTTAAGAGAAAAAAACAAGGTTAAATGGTATGCATCATCGGAAATGGGAGCCTGGGCGGCAGCCAACACGCTACCCGTAGAAGATACAGCAGCAATTTTGCGCAAAGCATTGCATCGGTTTACCAACGGGTAAAGGGAATTATTGTCAGTCAATTTTAATGGTTCGGGAACCGGGTTTATTTTGGGGTAGTTTATCTTTAAACTGGTTGTACAGAAAAAGGGCAATCAAGAGTATAATGCCTATGTAAAAAAGCGCCCGCAACAATTTAAGTCCAACAACAATCAGAAAAAACGCAACCACAACTAAGAGTAGTTTTTTCATGAACTTCGTGATTTTGTGAGGTAAATACTCAACTTATAACGCTGAACAGCCGCCAAAAGTTCCGGCCGGGGGGAGCAGGCATTAGTTGCGCGGAGTGCGGCTGCGCAAAATGGCATACATAAGTACAAGTCCTAAAACGCCGGCGGTAATAAAACCCATAACGCTAAGGTAGGGAATGCCGCTTTGGGTTATAAGCGCCTGTATATTGGAGCCGGTAAGAATGGTAAGACTGATGGATGAAGAGATAAGCAGCGCCACAATAATGAGGGCAAGAATAAGGCGGTTAATGGTGCGGTCGAGGCGGTTAAGCGCCTGTTCGTAGCCTTTATGCTCTACCTGTATGATTAGTTTTCCTTTTCGGGTGCGAATAAGAATATCGCGTACTTCGTTGGGAAATACATGGAGGAAGTTAAGCAATTTTGATACAAGCGAAAATGCTTCGGCACCCAGGTTTTGAGGTGAGTATTTGTCTAAAAGCAGTTTTTTACCGTAGGGTTCAATAAAAGCTGCGGTATTAAAATTTGGGTGAATGAGTTTTCCGATACCTTCCAGAATAGCCAAAGCCCGAAGAATAATAAAGACACCACCGGGCAACCTAATTCGGTGTGCATAAATAACTTGCTGCAGCCGATCTGAAAATTCGGACATATTAGATTCGCCCACATCTAAGGTGGCAAAATCTTCTATGAGTTCACCCAGTTCATATTCCAGGGCGCGCATATCGGTTATGTTGTCGTCAATGGCTAAGGCGCGCAGGCTGTCGGCGGTCATTTTGGGGTTTTGCTGTGCCATACCCACAAAAATGCCGGCAAAAGCAAATTTATCTTTAGCGCTTAGCTTACCCACCATGCCAAAATCAATGAGGCAAATTACGCCGTCTTCGCGCACTAACACGTTTCCCGGGTGAGGGTCGGCATGAAAAATACCGAATTCGAAAATTTGGGTGAGATAGATGTCAATACCAGTTTCGGCAATTTTGGCGGGATCTAAGTTCCATGCCCGAAGTTGGGCAACATCGGTAATTTTGCAGCCTTTTACAAATTCCAGCACCAACACCCGGCGGCTGCTATATTCGCGGTAAACATCAGGCGCAAAGAATTTCTTTTGTTTTTTGAAAGTAGCCCTAAACATTTGAATATTGCGGGCTTCGTTGGTGTAATCGAGTTCTTTTTGCATGCTTCGCTCAAAAGCTTCTACAACATCCATAAGGTTTATGATGCCGTTTTTCTCAAAGAACTTTTCGCCTCTGGCTACTACTACTTTAATGATATTAAGGTCGGTTTCAATGAGGCGCGCCACTTCGGGGCGTTGAACTTTTACCACAACCTCGTGTCCGTTTTTGAGCCTTGCGCGGTGAACCTGCCCAATAGAAGCAGAGCCGATTGTTTTTTCGTTGAAGTATTCAAAAATATCTTCCAACGGACGGCCTAGTTCGTTTTGAATAATGTCTTTTACTTTTTCATATTCAAAAGGCGGAACCTCATTTTGCAATTTTTCGAGTTCTACAATGAGCGGTTCGGGCAAAACATCGGGGCGGTTGCTTAGCACCTGAGCCAGTTTTATAAAGGTAGCTCCCAGTTCTTCGCAAACCATTCTTATGCGTTCCCAACGGCTAAAATCAAAAATAGGTCTTTCTTCCCTAACCCATTTGAGGCGTTGTTTTTGCGGAACGAAGTTAATAAGCACTGTATTGGCTACCACATCTTCAAATCCGTATTTTACCAGCACGCGAACAATTTCGCGCACACGGCGGATACTTTTGAAGGTTTGGTTAAATAGCATAAATACAGATTGGGTTACAACAAACCGATTTTAATATGCCTGCCGGTTTTGCTGTTGCAAATTATTCGTGCAAAGATACTAAAAATGGCGGGTTCTGTTTACATGAATAAAACAAGGTTTGTTTTGGCAGGCACTTGGGCAAAAAGTGCGCTGAGTATGTTGCAACGCACAGCTTTTTAACGCTAATAGGCACAAAGTAAAAGCCGGACTTACACAACTGTAAGCCCGGCTTTTTCAAAAGTAAAAACCAATAATGGAATCGGTTATTTTACTTCTACAACAGTTTCGGTTTCAACGGTTTCACCCATGCCCAGTTTGCTTTCAATATCTTCGGCACGTGTGGCGCTTGTTTTGCTTTCTTTTTTCTTCATGAACTCGAGGTTTTTGAAAAGGTTTTCGGCTACATCTTTGAATTTTGCCTCAATCTCTTCGCGTTTACCTTCGGTATCTTTCAGAAAGTCTTCCACAATTTTTTTGCCTTCATCTTCAGAAATTTTGCTTTGTGCTACCAAATCATTAACAACTTTCTGAATTTTCTCACTTGTATAAGCAACCAAACCTACACTGGTGTAGAGGAATTTTTTCAGGATTTCTTCCATAATACTTAAAATTAAATGGGTTAAAAAATATTTCTGTATTAAAGGTGCAATTTGCGTACCAATACAATTAAAAAGTGGCATAAAAAAATAAAGCAACAAAAAGAAAAGTGCAAGAAAATATGTTCTAATTGCCTTATTTTCAGTGTTTTATAGTTTAAGGTTTGCATTTTATATTTTAATAACAACCTCATATTACTTGTGGCGCGTTCCTGACAATCTGCGAAATTGTCAGGAAAAAAGCTACAAGTTGTCACATACAAACGTTTGTATTTGGCTGCAAAAATGTCACAAATCGGCAGTTACCGTGGGGAACAAACAAAAAAAGTATTTTTCTGTTTCAGAGATGATTTTTTTGTGACTTTGGCAATTGGGCTGACGTCTATATAGGGTAAATCATATTGTTTAATCAATCAACAAATTACAATTGTCATGGGTTTTTTCTCAGAGTTTAAAGGTTTCATTTTTAAAGGCAACATCCTTGACTTAGCCGTGGGTGTAATTATTGGCGGCGCATTTGGTAAAATTGTTTCGTCTTTTGTGGCCGATGTTATTATGCCTCCTATTGGCGTTTTGATGGGCGGCGTTAATTTTAGCGATCTTAAAATGGTTCTTAAGGAAGGCATTGCTGCAACAGCTACTTCGCCCGAAGTTGCTGCCGTAACCCTTAATTATGGTATGTTTTTGCAAACGCTCATAGACTTTCTGATTATTGCATTGGTTATTTTTATGGTATTAAAAGCCTATAATAACACGCAGAAAAAGAAAGAAGAAGCACCTGCTCCGCCGCCTGCACCTTCTGCGGAAGAAGTATTGCTTGGCGAAATCAGGGATTTACTGAAAAAAGGTTAGCAGTTTTGAAACTGTTTCCAGAAAGCCTCTTTGGGTTATACCCGAAGGGGCTTTTGGAGTTTATTGCAATACAACGCCATAACTTGCTGTAAATACTTGGCCGGGTTGCAGCGTTTGCAGCCCCATGCCATTGTTAAAACAATCGGGGGCGGCGGTCATGGGTTCTATGGCAATTGATTGACGGTGAGGCGGGGTAAAAATTTGCAGGTAAGCGTAGCCATTGGGTTTTACCTGTTGCCAAATGTTAAGGGTAAGGTTATCTTGGGCATTAAAGAGGGTGGTGGTAGCCATGCTTTTGGGTTGCGGTAAAATTACAAATCCGGTATCGAGTTGCGTGTTGCCTATAGGGGTAAGTTGTTCAAACTTATTATTTGGCAGTAACTGCCCGGTGGGTATCTGCATTTGGTTGGTTTGCAGTTCTTTGCAGGCGGGCAGTTGCAGTTGCAGTTGGTTTACCGTTTTACTGCCCAAGGTAAAATAAGGGTGCCAGCCGTCGGCAAAGGGCAGGGATGTTTTGCCGGTATTGGTAAACGTGGTGGTGCAGATAAAGCGGTTTTGTTCCTCTATGGCGTACTCTATTTGCAGCAGAAACGGAAAAGGGTAGCCCTGTATATTGCCGGTGTAGTGCAATTGCAGGGTTACCAATGCTGTTTTACCCGAGATATTGCTGCCGGTGCAGGTAAAAGGGAGGTTAAATACCAACCCATGTATGGCATGGCGCTGTGCCGCAAAATTCACCGGCAGTTGATATGGTTGCCCCATAAAAGAATAACGCCCGTTATTAACCCGGTTTGGAAACGGGGTAAGTTTGGCGCTTCTGAACCATTGGTTTTCCAGAAGCATGGTATCGGTTGTATGTCCGTCAATAACAGAACATGCGACTTCATTTTTTACCAATACAAGTTTGTTAAGAACAGCCCCATAACCCGGAATTACGGCAAACCCCGACCCGCTTTGGTGATTGATACAAAGTTGTTCAAATTGTCCAAAGGGTTTTGTTGTAATGGTATAAGCTGCATTTTTCGGCATAGTTTACGTTGTTTGGGTAGTATTATTAGCTGTTTTGGAAATATTTAGTTGCGAAAAAGCAGATTTGCGCAGTAAAAAATGTTGCACAATAATACTTTTAGCGTACAGACCCTGCAAATTGGGGTATTTTGAACCGGCAAGGCGGTTTTCTTGTACTATTTTACCGGTATGCCGTCGGTTTTGCTGCCATTTGGCAATGCCCGAAAAAAAATACCATTGCGCTTTCAGAATAGCCATTGCATCGGGTTTATTGCCTTCTGCCAGCAGTTTCAGTCCCGAAACCCAATCGAGGCAGGTTCTTACCGGAAGCAGCCAAATGAGCTTTACTGCCGTACAGTTTTTATACAACAATACAAGGTTGTTGTGGTAATTGAGAAACGTTTTGCGGGGATTGCTTTTGTGGAGGCTGCCGCCGCCAATATGGTACACCACAGATTTGGGGCAAGCCATAATGCGGTAACCGGCTCGTTTTAGTCGCCAGCAGAGGTCAATTTCTTCCATGTGAGCAAAAAAATAGTGGTCGAATCCGCCAAAAGCATGAAACAAATTTGCCTTAATAAACAAAGCACAGCCCGACGCCCAGAAAACCTCGGACGTGGTGTTGTATTGCCCGTTATCGGGTTCGCAAACATTAAAAAAACGCCCACGGCAAAAAGCATAGCCCAGTGCATCTAACCAGCCGCCGGCAGCTCCGGCATATTCAAAATGCGTTTTTTGGTGGTAATTCAGTATTTTAGGTTGGCAGGCTGCAATATGCGCATCAGTTTCCATAAGGTCTATAACCGGTTCAATCCAGTCAGGTGTTACCTCTACATCAGAGTTAAGCAGCACGTAGTAGTCGGCGGAAATATGGGCAAGCGCTTCGTTGTAACCGCCGGCAAATCCAAAGTTTGCCCGGTTTTGCACTATTTTCACCTGTTTAAATTGCTCTTTGAGCAGGGCAACGGAGTTATCAGACGAATTATTGTCGGCAACATACACCTCCATGTTTTGATAGGTGGAAGCCAGTACCGATGGCAAAAATTGTTGCAGCAAACCGGCGCCATTCCAGTTTAAGACAACTACCGCTACTTTTGGCAGGGGGTTCATTTGGGCATATTGTTTAGGCAAAAGTAACAAATTTGATGCAATCAGAGCCGGTTTGGCAAAAAGCCCCGTTGCTGGGGGGCAAAAAAGTGCTTTGCATTATTTTTCATTACGGCTTTTAAACTCATGCAGTATTTGCCTTATGCCCGCATCATAATCTTGGTAAATGGCAGCTGTAGAGTCCATAATTACCGAAAGGTTGGTTACCAAACTGTCAACCTCACTTTTAAATTCAAGGTTGGTTCGTTCCTTTACCACTGCTTTGTAGCGGCACAGGTAGTACAATACCGGAAACTTGCTTATTTCCAGCCGCTCTTTAAAAGATAGTTCGGGGTAAAAGCGCCGATACTGTTTGCCGGTAAATGCCGCAAGTTCTTCATCGGCTTTTTGCCAGGCTGCATCATCGGGTTTTGAAATACTGTTACATTGAGCATTGATACCCAACATCCATTTCCGGTAATCCGACAAATACTGTTCTTTACTGTTGCCCGATGAATCGAAAAACCGGCAGGCAACGGGCAGGCACAAACCCAGCAGCAATAAAATAACCTTACTTTTAGTTTGCAAAAACATTCGTTTTCGGACGTTTTTTATGACATAATTGTTTTGCAAGATAAGCATTTGTGTTTATAAAACAACTAAAAACAGCCGTTCAAACGTATTAATAACCTAAACCCAGCTATGCCTAAAGCATAAAACCCAACCGGTTATTGGTACAGTATTGCCATTTTACCAAAAAATACCCCGAAAAGGATTGCTCCACAGGTTGCACAATGCATAAAATGCCGTATAATATGCGTACCTTTGCACCCTCAATTGGCACATTATCATAAATTACTTTATAATTCATGCAAAATCAACAACTTCGCAACATAGCTATTATAGCGCATGTTGACCACGGAAAAACCACGCTGGTAGATAAAATTCTGCATCAGTGCAAACTGTTTGCCGAGCATCAAAAAACCGGAGAGCTTATTTTAGACAATAACGAGCTGGAACGCGAGCGCGGCATTACCATTCTGGCAAAAAACGTATCGGTAAACTATAAAGGGGTTAAAATTAACATTATAGACACACCCGGCCACGCCGATTTTGGCGGCGAGGTAGAGCGCGTACTTAACATGGCCGACGGTGTTTTGCTGCTGGTAGATGCCTTTGAAGGCGCCATGCCTCAAACCCGTTATGTATTGCAAAAAGCACTTGCACAGGGTTTAAAGCCCGTTTTGGTTATTAACAAGGTAGATAAGGATAACTGCCGCCCCGATGAAGTGCATGAAGAAATTTTTGACCTGATGTTTCATTTGGATGCCACCGAAGAGCAGCTTGATTTTGCCACCGTTTATGGCTCTGCCAAACAGGGCTGGATGAGCGACGACTGGCGAAAGCCCGCATCAGACATTACCTATTTGCTCGATACTATTCTGAAAGAAATACCCGCACCTGTTTTTTATGAGGGAACTGTACAGATGCAGGTTACCAATATTGATTATTCTTCTTACATAGGCCGTATTGCCATAGGCCGCGTGGTACGCGGCATGGTTAAGGAAAACCTGCCGGTTTCTTTGGTAAAGCGCGATGGCACAGTGGTAAAGTCTAGAATTAAAGATGTATATACTTTTGAGGGTTTGGGCAAGGTTAAAACATCTGAAGTAGGCAGTGGCGATTTATGCGCGCTTACCGGTATTGAGGGGTTTGAAATTGGCGATACCGTTGCCGATTTTGAAAACCCCGAAGCCCTGCCCGCCATTGCCATTGATGAGCCTACCATGAGCATGTTGTTTACCATTAACAACTCTCCGTTTTTTGGAAAGGAAGGAAAATATGTTACATCAAGACACCTGCGAGACCGCCTTTTTAAAGAAACCGAAAAAAACCTGGCACTGAAGGTAGAAGAAACCGAATCGCCCGATTCTTACATTGTTTTTGGCAGAGGCGTTTTACACCTTTCGGTACTCATAGAAACGATGCGCCGCGAAGGGTATGAACTGCAGGTAGGCAAACCAAAGGTTATTATTAGAACAATAAACGGGCAGAAATGCGAACCTTATGAAACGCTAACAATAGATACCCCCGAAAACAGAGCCGGCAAGGTAATAGAATTAGTAACACAGCGCGGCGGCGATTTAGCGGTCATGTCGCCAAAGAATGATGTTATGCACCTTGAGTTTACCATACCTTCCAGAGGGTTAATAGGCTTACGCACGGTAATTCTTAACTCAACTGCCGGTGAAGCCATTATGGCGCACCGTTTTACAGAATACCGCTTGTGGAGAGGCGAACTTCCGGGCCGTATTAATGGAACCCTTATTTCTATGGAAACCGGTACTGCCATAGCCTACGCTCTTGACAAACTGCAAGATAGGGGCGTGTTTTTTGTAGAGCCCGGCGATGCCATTTACGAAGGTCAAATAGTGGGCGAAAATACCCGGTCTAACGATTTGGCACTGAACCTTACCAAAACCAAAAAACTTACCAATGTAAGGGCATCGGGTTCCGATGATAAGGTAAAACTGGCTCCTGCAATAAAATTCTCGCTCGAAGAAGCTATGGAATACATAGAAGACGATGAATTTGTTGAGGTAACCCCCCAAAGCATACGGCTGCGAAAAATTTTCCTCAATGAAAACGACCGCAAAAGAATGGAAAAACAACAAAGCGAAATTGTAGGATAAAGCCGCTTGTTGTTTTGTTCATGCTAGGCACTGCATTTGCCGCCAATCCTAATCCACTCTCAAGAAGAAGACAACAAAAAAAGAGGCTGCCCTTTCAGGCGGCCTCTTACTAAGACGAGTTAAAAAGTTATGCCTTCCAACAATGGGAACAAGTTGGTTTGGGGCGCGCCAAAAATAAATTAAAAACCCCAAAAAAAAAGAAAAATGCTCTAACTGGTCGATTTTAGTGCAAAACTGGTCGATTTTAGTACAAAACTGGTAAAACTGGTTTTTTTGATTGCAAAAAAAAGCCCTACATTTGGTTAAAGTTTTCATGCGAGAGATGGTTTATGCTACAAGAATATGCTTAATGTGTTCTTTGCTTATAATGGCAAATAGCATATTTTTACCGGCACAACAACCATACCCGCACCCTTCGTTTCGTAACTTTGGCACCAATGATGGGCTGCCCAGCCCCGAAGTCTATTGTGTTATGCAAGACCACCGCGGGTACATGTGGTTTGGTACCGACAATGGAGTGAGTCGGTTTAATGGTTATACCTTTACCAATTTCGGACCCGCCAACGGCCTGCAAAGCAATGTTGTATTCAATATAGTAGAAGACAACCGCAATCGCATTTGGTTTGGAACCATGTCGGGTGAGTTGTTCATTTTCGAAAATGATACAATTATTCCCTATCAATACAACAAGCTTATTTTAAATTATCGCAATCAGTATAGGATTGGTAATCTGCTCCATGTAAGCAACGAGCAACAGGTTACCCTTTCTTTGCTCGGATTAGGAATATTACAGATAGATGCCAGGGGAGTCACTTTATTGCACACAACCAAAACTTTACATGGGGGGGTCATTTTGAGGGCGGGTTCAAATATTTTTGGGGCACCGGTAGGTAAATTTCTAGAGGCAAATTATTGGGCTGAGGCTCAGTTACACAGTGCTAAGTACATGATTCCATTTGAAATTCATGAGGGTTCGAAAGTTTATAATGTTGAACTATCTTCGGCGAGAAATGTGAATGAGCCTTTTCGTATGGTTAATATAAACGAGCGAAACTTCTTTATTCAAGGATATGGCAACCTATACAAAATAGAAAATAACAAGGTTGTTGAGTTTAGGGCTTTTTCGTCAAATATTTTGAATGCGATTCAACTTAAGAATGGGAATTTTGTATTGTGTATCGATAAAGGTGGGGGTATGAGGATGTATAAATCCGCAAATGCCATTTTTGAAGATAGGTATGAGCAATTATTGGAGGGATT
The DNA here is from genome assembly GCA_002212725.1 of Sphingobacteriales bacterium TSM_CSM. Taxonomy (GTDB): domain Bacteria; phylum Bacteroidota; class Bacteroidia; order Chitinophagales; family UBA2359; genus UBA2359. The sequence goes on from MTCR01000068.1 coordinate 18,445, forward strand.
AACCATAACTGATGTATTTGTTGATAATACGGGAGCAATATGGATTAGCTCATTAGGTAATGGTATCTTTTACTGCAATGACATTGAAATTAATGTATGGGATAAGAATTCTGGAATTGAATCTGATTTTGTTTCTTCTATTGGTTTCATTTCCAATGAAAAGGTTTTAATAGGTTATGGAAATGGCTTGGTATCAATGCTGGAAACAGTCCGAGAAAGAATAACCACATACGGGTTTGATCAAAAAAGTGATGTGGGGTACACTTACAACTTAATATGTGATAATGATTCTGGAATTATTTGGCGAAATGGTGAATATCTTGGTAACGGAAGATGGAACTCTCCTAAACCTACAAATTCAACGGTGTTTTCCAACATCTCATTGACCTCAGTATACTCAAGTCCTGACAGAAATTATTTTTGGGGTGGTGGAGGTTTTGGATTTTATAAGATTGATTTTAAATCCCGGTCGGTGTTGTTAAATAGTTTAATGGATTTTAAAATAGCAGATCGCATTTTCAGCATTCATGAAGATAAATGCGGTAATCTTTGGGTGGGGTTGCAAACCGGAATTGCTCAGTTTATAAACGGAAGGCTGTTGCCCGCTCATGTTAACCATCCTGCATTTCAGGTGCGGGTAGAGTCTATAGCTGAAACTTCCGATTCAACACTTGTATTCGGAACCAAAGGATTGGGCGTGGTATTTTGGAAGGACAACAAAATTGTAAACATCAGGGAAAAAGATGGGTTAACCTCCAATATGATTGAGAATATTCATGTAGATGAAAATGACATCATTTGGGTGGCAACTTTAAGCGGGTTAAATAAAATCACCCTCTCTGCAAATGACACACCTGTAATAAGAGCTATTACCATAGCCCAAGGGCTACCCTCTAATGAAATTTACCAGACAGCCTCCCTAAACGGACAGGTTTGGCTGGCTACCGGTGGCGGATTGGTTAAGTACCACGAACAACCACCCGCCAAAGTGGCTACTCCACCGTTTTTTACCAACTTACAAGTCAATGCCCAAAATGTTGCTTTTACCCAACACACTTTTCCCTACTACCAAAACAATATCAAAATTACCTACCTTAATATTAATTATTGCCTTCTTGGAAAAATACACTATCGTTACAGGCTAAATACCCTAAACCCTTGGATTGAAACATATAGCACCTCGGTAAACTTGCCCGCACTAAAAGCCGGCAACTATGACTTCGAAGTTCAGGCTCAAAATGGAGATAACTTGTGGAGTGCCGCAGCAACCTATGAGTTTTCAATACTGCCTCCTTGGTGGGAGCGTTGGCCGTTTCGCATTGCAGCATTAACAGCCCTCCTTATGATAGCTACAGCAGGTTACCGAAACCGTATTCAACAACTGCGCCGTAAAAACGAAATCCAACAGAAAATTTATGAATTGGAGGGTAAAGCGTTGCAGGCTCAAATGAACCCGCATTTTCTTTTCAACTGCCTTAACTCTATTAAAGAACTAATCAGCAAAAACGAAACCGAAAAAGCACTCGATTATCTACATAAATTTGCAAAGTTGGTAAGAAGTAACCTCATGGTTTCGCGACGCGGTGAAATAGTTTTATCCGACGAAATTGAAATGTTATCGGGCTACCTCAATCTCGAAAAAATGCGATTCAAAGATTTGTTTGATTTTACCATTGATGTTGACCCCCAAATTGATGTATATGACTGTTTTCTTCCGCCTATGCTGGTGCAGCCCTTTGTTGAAAATGCCGTTATTCATGCCTTTAAAAACCGCAAAGATAAGGGGCATATCTGGATTCGGTTTGCACAAAATGCGCAAGGCCTTGTAATCAGCGTAACCGATAACGGAGTTGGACTTCACACAAAAAATAAAGAAGAAAAGGTAACAACGCCGCATGTTTCTCAGGGAATAGCGTTGGTAAAAGATCGCCTCGCACTCATTAATGGAAAAAAAGAAGAAAATTGCGTTATTTTGCATGAAATTGTAAACACAGATGGAACTATAGGCGGAACCGAAGTGCGCATCTTTTTAACTAGTGAGTAAATCGAATTTTATGATCAGCATTGCAATCGTTGATGATGAAAGAGACGCCAGAAATGGACTGAAAGAGGTCATCAATAAAATAACCCCTTACAATGTTGTTATTTGGGAGGCCGACAGTGTTGAAGCTGGTATAGAAAAACTTAACCTAACTCAGCCCGATTTATTGTTTCTTGATGTACAACTGAGAGACGGAACCGGATTTGACATCCTCGAACATTTCAGAATACCGACGTTTCAAACCATTTTTGTTACTGCTTTTGATGAATATGCTTTAAAGGCTTTCCGATTTTCAGCCGTTAACTACCTATTAAAACCTGTTGATAACGAACTATTCGAAAAAGCTATCGAAAAGGCAACCATCAATATTAAACAGCAACATTTGTTAGATAGCCTCAGCTATCTGCTCGATATCCGAAAAACCAAAAAATTTAACAAATTAGTCATAGAGTCAGGAGAAAGCCTTTCTGTAATTTACAAAGATGAAATTGTAAGAATCGAAGCCAATACCAGATATTCCTGGGTTGTGCTGGAGAAAGGAAGAAAACTCGTTTCATCAAGACCAATGGGCGATTATGAAGAAATGCTTGCCGATGAAGGTTTTGTGCGAGTAAACACCTCTCACCTTATTAATGTGCTGCATGTTTCCAGATATAATACCAAAGATGGCGATCACGTTATTATGGATAACGGCGACAAAATTGATGTGTCGCGCCGGCGAAAAGCCAAACTCATTGAGGAAATGATGAAAAAAATCGGACACTATTAGCATCAATAAAAAAGCGACGTTACAAATGCAACGCCGCTTTTTTTATGGAAGGTGCTGTTTACCCTTTTACCTTATAAGGGTAACATTGCCTTTAAAGAAATCGGTAGTGCCATCGGTAAAGGTTACTTCGGCATAGTACACATATACGCCCAATTCGGCATTTTTCCCCTTAAAAGTGCCGTCCCAACCTTGGTCAATGGTTACATTTATGGCTTCAAACTTTTGCCCTCCCCAACGGTCATAAATATACAAGTTTACCGTTTCCACATTAAAGCCACTCAGTCTGAACACATCGTTTTCGCCGTCGCCGTTGGGCGAGAAGGCGTTGGGTATGGTTACCAGTTTCTGGTAAATAAGCCCTATTTGTAAGGATGCACTGGCTTCGCAGCCAAATTCGTCAAGTACGGTAATAGTATAGGTGGTTAAATCATCAACCGGGGTGGCTACCGGGTCGGGGCAGTCGTTACAACTCAGTTCGCCGCTACTTGCTGTCCAAGTGTAAGTAAGTGCACCGTTCAGCGCCGAGGTTGCCGTTGCCGTTAAATTGGCCGATGCACCGGAGTTAATAAAGCCCTGCGGTGTTGTTGCCGTTACGTTTACGTTAGAAACACCAATTTCCTGCGAGAAGTTGTCGGTACAACCTTCGGGTGTGCTTACGGTTAGTGTGGCGGTATAAGTGCCGGGGCTGTTCCACGCAATGTTGTGCGGGCCGGCACCGGTTTGGCTGCCAGCACTTGCAAAATTCCAGCTATAAATGCTGCTGGCAGCGGCCGTGCCGGTAAACGAGTAGGTAGCCTGTTCACCAAGGCAAACAACGTCGGGTGCTGTAAACAAAGCTACCGGAACTTCCACTACCTCCACATCAAGCGTGGTGGTGTAAAAACAGCCATCGGGGTTGGTATAGTCATAAGTAATGGTATGTACACCAGTGCCTGCTGTTGCAGGGTCAAAACTGTTTCCGCTAATGCTGCTGCCGCTAAAAGTGCCGCCGGCGGGCGTACCCGTTAAGGTTACGGCTGTTTCGTCAATACAGTAGCCGGCTGCCAGTCCGTTAATTTCGGGCGTAATGGGCGGGCAGGCAATATCCAGCGAAGTACAATCTTGCGAAACCGTTATGCTGTTTCCGCATTCAGCCGGCCCTACTGCCGTTACGGTAATGGTAACAGTGGTATTTTGTGCCAACCCGGTAACGTCATAAGAAGTAGTACCTGCCGGAAGTGTTTGCGGAGCGCCGCCGTCAATCACAATTTCATAACCGGTTGCGCCGGGCACCGGGTCCCAAACAAAAGCAACCGAACTGTTGGTAGCCGTTCCGCATAGTGGCGCAGGTGGCAACATGCTGCCGTCAACGGTAGCTTGTGCCGTTGCAGTACAGTTATTGGCATCTGTTATGGTAACTAAGTAATCGCCGGGGGCAAGGTTGGTGGCATCGGGGGCATTAAGGGTTGCATCGTGCGACCAGGTATAACTTAACGGCGCTGTGCCGCCGGTTACAGTAATGGCGGCTGTTCCTTCGTCCAATCCGCAGGCTGTAGCTGTGGCACTCATGGTTGCAGCAGGCGATGCAAAACTGTCAACCGTAACAGATAGCACATTGGGGCAGTTGTTGGCATCGGCAACTGTAACACTATACGAGCCGCCGCTTAAACCCGATGCAATATTGCTGTTAAGGGTACCATCGTGCGACCATGTATAGGAAATTGTACCTGTTCCGCCGCTTACCAATACTTCTACACTACCGTTATTATTGCCGCAGGTTGCCGGTGTATTGCTCACCAATGAAAGTTGCGGCCCGTCTAATGAATTTACCGCAAGCGTAACCTCATCGGTACAGCCCAAAGCATCGGTAACCGTAACAGTATAGGAACCCACCCCAAGATTTGGAGCATTGGGGCTGTTGAGGGCAGCATCTTGCGACCACTCATAGGTTATGGCACCCGTTCCGCCGCTGGCAATAACGCTGGCAGCGCCATCGGTTTGCCCGCAACTGGCCGGGGTAATAACATCTTCACTAACCGAAGGCGGTGTGCTGTTGCCAATGGTGGCGTTGGCCGTTCCGGTACAACCCGATGCATCGGTAACTGTAACCGTGTAAGTGCCATCAGACAAATTGGTTCCGGAGGGGCCGCTAATGCCCGCCTGCGACCATGTATAGGTAAGCGCTCCTGTGCCGCCCGCGGCGCTAAAGGTAATGCTGCCGTTGCTGTTGCCGCAAGAAGCATCGGTAGTGTTGTTAACACTTACAGTTGGTGCATTAGAATCGGTTACCGTGGCGCTGGCCGTTCCGGTACAACCCGATGCATCGGTAACCGTAACGGTATAAGTGCCCGATGAAAGGTTGGTAGCGGTAGGATTGTTCAGTGCGTTATCTTGCGACCACGCATAGGTAAGCGCGCCTGTTCCGCCCGATGCGCTAAAGGTAACGCTGCCGGTGTTGTTGCCGCAGGTGGCATTGGTAACGCTGCCAACACTTACCGTGGGGGCATTGCCGTTGGTAATGGTGGCGCTTTCGGTATCGGAGCAGCCATTAGCATCGGTAACGGTAACGGTGTAGGTGCCATCTGCCAAACCGGTAGCCGTGGGGCTGTTAAGCGTATTATCTTGCGACCACGCATAGGTGAGTGCGCCTGTTCCGCCTGCCGTGCTAAAGGTAATACTGCCGTTGCTGTTTCCGCAAGTAGCATTGGTGGTATTGGCAACACTTAAAACAGGCGATGCGGAGGCATTTACCGTAGCCGTTACACTTGCGCTACAACCATTTCCGTCTGTTACGGTAACCGAGTAGGAACTTGCCGCAAGGCCGGTGGCATTGTCGCTGTTTAACGCAGGGTCGTGCGACCAGCTATAGGTAAGCGTACCAGTTCCGCCTGATGCCGAAACCAGAATGCTGCCATTATTGCCGCCACAAGTGGTATTGTTTACACCCGAAACGCTGATGCCCGGAACCGGGTCGGCGCTAATGCTTACATCAAGGGTGCTTACACAGCCCGTTGCGTCGGTGGCAGAAACCGTATAGGATCCTGCTGCCAGACCGGTAGCTGTAGAACTATCGAGCAGGGGCGCGTGCGACCAACTGTAGGTAATAGCGCCATTTCCGCCCGTTGTTGAAACGGCAATACTACCGTTGTCCTGCCCGCAAATGGCATTGCTGGTGCTTATCAGGTTAATGGTCGCTGCATCAAGGGTTGAAATGTTTACCGTAGTGGTGGCGGTACACCCGTTGGTGTCTGTAACCGTAACATCGTAGCTGCCGGTAGCCAAATTCGATGCCGCATTTACGTTAAGCAAGGGGTCTTGTTCCCATGCATAGGTATAGGGTGCAGTACCATCAGTTGCCGAAACTGCCCCGCTGCCGTTTGCCTGCCCGCAACTGGCCGGGTTTTCGGCAGTAACGGAAAGGGTGGGGTTGGGAGTGGCTGCAACCGGCGCGCTAATAGTGGCACTGCAACCGTTGGTATCGGTTACGGTAACGGTATAGGTATTGGCATCTAAGCCGGTAGCATTGGGGCTGTTAAGCGAGGCATTGTGCGACCATGCGTATGTAAGCGCACCCGTTCCGCCGTTGGCAGTAACCGTAACAGAACCCACACCGCTGTTACAAAAATCGGGTGTTACGCCGGTAACTTGCAAGGTTGGGCCTGCAGCATTGGTAAGAATAATAGATTGCACCGCCTGGCAGTTGTTGCTGTCGTAAACCGTAACAAAATAATTGCCGGCAGCCAGTCCGGTAGCGGTATTAACCGTCAGTGCCGGGTCGTGCGACCACGCATAGGTTAGCGCACCCGTTCCACCGCTGGCTGTTACGGTAATGCTACCGTTGGCGTTGCCGCAAGTAGTGTTTACCGGATTGGTTACCGTAAGGGTAGGCGCCCCTTGATTGGCAACGGCTAAAGGTTGTATGGCCTGGCAGCCGTTGGCATCGGTGGCGGTTACGGTATAGCTTCCGGCAAGTAGGCCGGTGGCGTTGGGGCTGTTGAGCAAAGCATTTTGCGACCACGTATAAGTAATTGGCGCTGTTCCGCCCGATACTATTACCGATGCCGCACCGTTGGCAATGCCACATTCGGCATCGGTAATAGCGCCGGTTGAAAGGGTAGGTCCGGCCAGATTGCCAACCACTGCGCTCTGGGTAACCGTACAGTTATTGGCATCTGTTACCGTAACACTATAAGAATTTGCGGCAAGCCCTGTGGCGTTGGGGTTGTTGAGCAAGGCATTTTGCGACCATGTGTAGTTAACAGGCGCTGTTCCGCCTGTTGCGGTAACGGCTATACTTCCGTTGGCATTGCCGCACGAACCATCGGTTGGTGTCATGGCGGTAATGGTTGGCCCGGCAATATTGGTTACCGTTGAGTTGGTGGTGGCAGTGCAGCCGTTGTCATCGGTAACCGTTACAGAATAGGGTCCGGCTGCAAGGTTGCCTGCCGTGGAGTTGTTTAGCCCTGCATTTTGCGACCAACTATAAGTTAGCGGCGCTGTGCCGCCACTACCCGAAACACTGATGCTGCCATTGGCATTGCCGCATGTGGCATTGGTAGTGCTGATAACTGCCAAAGTAGGGTCGGGCTGGAAGTCTATGTCCACCCCGTTCGATGAGGCGGTACATCCGTTTCCATCGGTAATGGTTACATAATAGGTGCCGGCAATGGTGGGGTAAATGGTATCGGTGGTAGCGCTGTTGTTCCAGATATACGCTGCAAAGTTAGGTGTGGCGGCTATTTGCGCAAAATTACCACACCCAATACTATCTGTAATAGAAACCGTTGGCGGAACGTACAATTGAATGCTGGTACTTCCCGAACCGGTACAGCCGTTGGTGTCTGAAACAGTTACAGAATAAGTAGTAGGCCCTGTGGGCGATACGCTGATGGTTTGCGTAGTAGCGCCGTTACTCCATTCATACTCGTCGTAACTGCCGGGGTTTAAGGTGGCAGTGGCACCCGGGCAAATTACCGTAGGACCCACAATGGTGGGGTCTAAAGTAAAGTTTACGGGTACGGTAATGGAGGCAGTGCGGGTACAGCCAATATTATTGGTGGCTGTAACCGTGTAGGTAGTAGTAGTAGGCGGCGTTAAGGTTACCGTTTGTGTATTGGCGCCGTTACTCCATTGGTAGGTATAAGTGGGGTCGCCCTGTGCCGTAAGGGTAGCGCTGAAACCAAGACAAACACCGCTTGGGCCGGTAATCGTTATATCGGGGCTGGGTATGGTAGCAACGGTATGGCTTGCAGTACCCGTACAACCATTGTCATCAGTTACGGTTACAATGTAAGTTGTAGTTACATTGGGTGCAACATCTACGTTTTTGGTTGATTGACCGTCGCTCCATGCATAGGAGGCAAAGCCCGATGTTGCATTGAGCGTGGTTATGTTGCCTGCACAAATTTCATCGTCGCCGGTAATGGTGGGCGTTGGCAGCGGGTTTTCTACTATGTTAATAAACTGCGTATTGGTACAGTTATTGGCATCGGTTACCGTAACAGTGTATATGCCGCCGGCGGTTACCGTATTGTTTTGCGTGGTAGTACCGTTAGACCATGCATACGAAGTATAGCTTTCATCAACGGTAATGCTGGTTGAACTGCCCGCACAGAACACGGGGTTACCCGAAATAGTTACCGGCGGAACGGGGAAAATAGAAACATCGGTTGGTTGGGCAGGCGAGGGACATCCGTCAACTGTAACCACTAAGGAGTAAGTACCCGATTGGGCGCTGCTGCCCGAAAGTATCGGGTTTTGGAGGGTAGAAGTATATCCGCCCGGCCCGGTCCATTCATAACTTACCACACTGCCAACTATATCGGCATCACCAAACAACTGCACATCGCCGGCGCAGGCAGGCCCGTTGTTCGATACAATGGCGTTGGGACCCTGCAAAACCGTTACGTCATAGGTAACCGGTGCCGATGGGCAACCATTTACCGTAACTACCAACGTATAAGTGTCGGCTTCCTGCGTGGTAGCGCCGGCAATTACCGGAAACTGGTCGGTTGAACTGAAACCAAGCGGGCCGCTCCAACTGTAGTCTATGGTGCTGCCACCGGGCAGGCCGCCCGGCACAAATACATCGCCCGATAGCTGTAAATCTTGCCCGCTACAGGGTGTATTGCCGTTTGGTATGGCAATGGGTGTATTGTTTACATCTATGGTAACCGATTGCTCTGCCGTACAACCGTTGGCATCGGTAGCAGCTACGGTGTAAGTGGTAGATGCCAAGGGCGATACGGTAATATTATCGCCTGAAACGCCGGTACTCCATTGGTAGGTTTGCCCGCCGGTGGCGGTAAGCGTAACCGAACTGCCCTCGCAAACCGGTTGAGCGCCGTTTATGGCAAGCCCGGTTAAGGCATTAACCGTAACAGTTGTTGAGGCAGTGCCCGTACAACCGTTCAGGTCGGTAGCGGTTACGGTATAGGTGGTGGTAGCCGCCGGAGAAACGGTAATGCTGCTGAGGTTGCCCGTAAACCCTGTCCAACTGTAAATAAACCCGCCGCTTGCGGTAAGAGTGGTTTGCTCGCCTGCACAAATTACATCATCGCCTGTAACAGACGGTGTAGGCAGCGGGTTTACAAAAACCGTTTGCGAGGCAGTGGCAGAACAAGCGCTGCCAATAGAAACCGTAACAGTGTAGGTGGTGGTAGAAGCAGGGCTTACCCCAATAATCGGTCCGCTGTTATCGCCGTTGCTCCATTGGAACGTATCGCCGTTACCGGTAACGCCAAGCAGCACCACATCGCCAATACACATATTTATGGGCGGGTCTGCAACGGCGGTGGGTTGGGCAATAACGTTTACCGTACCCGTGTTTACTGCCGAGCAGCCCTCGGCATTGGTTACTGTTACGGTGTAATTGGTGGTGGTAAGCGGGGTAGTGGTAATGGTTTGTGTAGTTGCGCCCGTTGACCATGCGTAGCTGGCGTATCCCGGCCCCGCATCTAACGGATTGGGTATGGGTACTCCCGCACAGGTGGAAGCGGGCGCTATAGGTGGCGGGGCAATGTTATTTTCGGTAATAACATAGCTTTGTTGTGCTGTGCAGTTGTTGGCATCGGTAACGGTTACCGTGTAGGTGCCGGCAGCCGTAACGGTTATTCCTGCGCCAAACTGCCCGGTTGACCACTCATACTGGGTAAAACCTGCTGTTGCGCTAAGGAAAGAATCGTCGCCATTGCAAACGGTGGGGTCGCCGGTAATGGCTACTACCGGTGCAGGGTTTATGTTAATGGTGGTAGTAGTAGTACCGGTGCAACCGCTTGCATCGGTAACGGCAACGGTGTAGGCACCCGGGGCAGATGCCGTAATGGTTTGGGTATTTCCGCTGCCAAGTCCGCCCCAAGAATAAAAGGCAAAACCTGAGCCGGCATCTAAAACAGAAGTTTCACCGGCGCACAACTGCGTGTCGCCGCTAATTACCGGGCTAAGCGAAGTATTTTGCGTAACGTTTACCTGTGCCGTGCCCTGACAGCCGCTTCCATCGGTAACTGTTACAGTGTAAGTGCCCGGTGTAGATACGTTAATGCTCTGCCCGGTTCCCAAACCGCCCGACCATAGGTAAGTGGTACCGGCGCCGGTGGGCTGTGCGCTAAGCGTTGTGCTGCTGCCTATACAGAAAGAGGTAGAACCGCCTATGCTTGCGGTGGGGTTGTTATTAACCGTAACCGATGCCGATGCCGATGCCGTACACCCCTGCGCATTGGTAATGGTAAGCGTGTAAGTGGCGCTGCTGCCCGGTGTAACGGTAATGCTTGGACCAGTTGCTCCGGTTGACCATTGGTAACTTGAACTTGCGGGTGTAGCAGTAAGCGTGGCGCTGGCGCCCGCACAAATAGAGGGCGAGTTAATGGTTGGCGGGCTGGCGCTGTTTATGGTAACCGTACCGCTGGCAGTGGTAGAACAACCGGCTGCGTTGGTAGCGGTTACAGTATAAGTAGTTGTAGATGTTGGACTTACGGTAATGCTTGGCCCCGTTGCGCCCGTTGACCATGCAAATCCTGTATAAGGCCCGCCCGAAACCACCAATGTTGCCGCATTGCCCACACATGCCTGTGCAGGAGGAATGGTTGCTGCCGAAATAGTATTGACGGTTATGGTTACCGAACCGGTAGTGGTGCAGCCTTGTGCATTGGATACGGTTACGGTGTAGGTGGTAGTTGCAGTAGGGCTTACCGTTACGCTTTGCGTTGAACCTGCTCCGCCCGACCATGCGTAGGTGCTGTACCCGCTACCCGCGTTTAAAGTGACTGAGCCGCCCGAACAAAGGGTTTGCGGTATCATGTTGGGTGGTATAATGTTGGAACCAATGGTTATGTCTGCGCTGGCAGTAGTGGTACAGCCGGCGGCATTGGTTACGGTTACGGTGTAGGTGGTATTTACGCTTGGGTTTACCGTTATGCTTTGCCCCGTAGCCCCTGTTGACCATTGGTAGTTGGTATAGCCCGGCCCGGCATTGAGCGTGGTATTTTGCCCGGGGCAAATGACCGCCGCAGGTATGGTAGGCGCCGTAATATTGTTTACCGTTACCGAAGCGCTGGCAGTGGCCGTACAGCCGCCGGCATTGGTAACGGTTACATTGTAGGTGGTGTTGGCGGTTGGCGATACGCTGATGCTGGGGCTGGTAGCGCCGTTGCTCCACAAATAAGTGCCGCCCCCTGATGCAGTAAGCGAAGCGCTTTGCCCGTTGCAAATGGGCGGTACGGGTGCAATGCTGGCCGCTGCCGGCGGCAGTACGGTAATGGTTTCGGTATCGCTGCTGCCGCAGGGCGCCGGTGTGGTGTAGGTAATGGTATAAGGACCTGCTCCCGATGAAGCGGCTAATGAATAACTGAATTGTCCGCTGGTGTTGGTGCCGCCCAAAATGCCGGGCCCCGACCAGGTACCACCCGCTACATTGGCCGTAAGCGTTATAGTACCCCCTGCGCCCTGACAGGCCGGAGTAACCGCATTAATTACCGGAACGGCAACAGGGTTTACCACTATTTGGGTGCTGTTGGTACTGCTGCCGCATGAGTTACTTACAGAGTAGCTTATGGTGTAAGGTCCTGCACCACTGGCCGCCGCTGCTGCGGGGTCAAACAGGCCGGTAGTGGGGTTAACCCCCGGTCCCGACCATGTGCCGCCACCGCTGGCTGCCGTTAAAGTAACCGGCGCAGCATTGCTGCAAAACGGCCCTGCCGGTGTAATGGTGGCATTGGGCGGCGCATTGCTTACGTTTACCTGTATAGAGGTGCCCGTGGTTCTGCCGCAGGCATCGGTAACCGTTACCGCATAGCTGGTGGTAACCGTTGGGCTTACAAAAATGGCCGGACCCGAAACGCCGTTGCTCCATACATAGTTGTAAGGGGTAAAGGTACTACCCGATGCAATAACCGCAATAAGCGCCTGCTCACCCGGGCAAATGGTGGGCGGGTTGCTTATGAAGGCGGTAAAGGGTGTTGGGCTATCGTAAATATTGAGTTGCGCCGGTGGCGGGAAAGTACAGTTACACTGCAACTCGTTTACCTGCACTATGATTGATTCAAACCCTTCGGGCAGTAAATCGGCATAAGCAATAACCGGCAATTGGTAAGAAATTTGTCCGGCGGGTATGGTTATGGTAAGTGGCAGGGTTTGGTAGTCGGCGCCTGCAGTAGCAGTACCGGTAATGGTAAGGTTTAAAATAATGGGGGCGCTGAGGTCGGTAATATCGCCCCTTGTAAATTGGAAATACCCGTCTTGGCAACCTTCATAGGCATCTTGCGTACCCGAACTTGGCACGAAAGAAGAAACCGATACGGCATTGCCGGCATTAAAGCTGTTGGCGGCAAGAAATACGGCCGAGTCAAGCACCGAGTCGCCGGCATCGGCAACTGCTAATTTAATGGTATATGTTTGGCAGGGAGTAAGCCCGGTGGCAATGGCGGTCATTACATCGGTGTAGCCGTCATATTGGGTAATGATACTGCCTGCCGGATTTTGGTTATAATAAGCGCTGTTATTGGTAAGGTTTACCGTATTAATACCCACATAAGTATTGCCTGCGCCCGGCACCAATGCTATGTTTTGTTGCCCGGCAATACCCGGCCCGCTGATGAAAAACCCGAAAACATCGTTAAATGAAGAGCAAACCCACTCGTCATACTCATCAGAGGCAAATACATATTGAAACTGTACCGAACTGGTTAATGGCACAAAAGTGAACTGCAAAACCGCCGCATCAAAAGTTGCGGAAGCCGGTCCGCACGGGTTAAACGAGGTAAGGCCGGTAAGGTTGGCATCGCCCGGTGTTCCAAAAGAGGAGGTAACACCAGATTGGTTGTTGGGTCCCTCTGCATTGGTAACGGCACCGCTTGCAATAATGATACCTTCCTGAATGCCAATGCTGGCGCCGTTGGTAAAATACCCGATGCCCTGTCCGTTTCCGGTAAATGTTACGCCGGACACCTGTGAACAGCCGGTTAAAAATACGTTTTGCACCAGCCATGAAGCGCTGCTGTTGTTGCCGCCGGTTTGTACATCGAGGTTGGTGGGCGGCGGCGGCGGCACTACCGTTTGGTAGGCTAAGGTGGCACAGTTGGCATTGTTAGTACACCCAAACCCAGTAACATAAACGGCAAAAGTGCCTGCTGCGGTGGCAGTCCAGTTCAGTTGCGAGGCAATACCGCAAAAGTCATCATTATAAGCGCCCGCAACGCCGGCATTAGAGGCGTTGTTAATAGAAATTTCGGTATCCCAACCGGCAGTACCGCCATTGCTGCAAAAAGTAAAGTTATATTGCTGCCCGGCAACGGCGGTAAAGGTATAATAGTCGCCACCCGTAATACAACCGGTGGTTTGCCATGTGGCAGAGGGAGTAATGCTTCCCAAACTTACAGCACCCGGGTTGGCATTAATGCTGCACTGCGCTTGGGTGTCAGAGGCCGCAAATACAGAAAAAAGAGCAATGAAGAAAGCGAAAAAAAGAGGTTGTGTAAAGTTTTTATTCATGGCATTTACTTTTAAATTCAATACATGGGGAGAAAGATACGAAATTTATCAATAAACATGCACCTGCCGGTTAAGAAGATAATGAAGCATTCGGGCAACCAAATTTACTGTTTTTGGGTAATGTGCAAGCGTGCTTGGTTATCTCTTTTTTCGGTGCAAAGACATTATTTTTTATTAAAAAAAAATTATTTTGTAATTTTTTGTTTTTCAAGTTTTTATTGATGATTAAACTTTTTTAATGTAGTTTAGTCAAATAATTAATGTGTGAGTTTAATTGCAATTACCTCCTTTTTCTTAACTTAGCACGTAAAACCTATGAAAATGCAAATGAAAGACATTTTGGTATTTTTATTGACTGTTTTATTCCCGATATGGTTGCAGGCGCAAAATGCAACCGACATTGTAAAAAAATCGGAAGATAACCTGCGCGGCAAAAGCACCATTGCCGAAATGAGCCTCAAAGTGGTTCGGCCTACATGGAACCGCACCATGCATATGAAATCTTGGATGAAGGGCAATGATTATGCCGTTATTCTCATACAATCTCCGGCAAAAGATAAAGGTACGGCTTTTTTAAAACGCAACAAAGAAGTATGGAACTGGCTGCCCACTTTGGAGCGTACTATTAAGTTGCCGCCTTCTATGATGTCGCAGTCGTGGATGGGAACCGATTTTACCAACGATGATTTGGTAAAGGAATCATCTGCAACAAATGACTATACCCACAAACTATTGGGCGAAGAGCCAATTGACGGTATATTGTGTTACAAAATTGAGTTTATACCCAAACCCGATGCTGCCGTAGTATGGGGCAAAATAATAAGCTGGATTGACAAACAAAACTACCTGCAACTGCGCACCGAATTTTATGACGAAGACGGCTACCTTGTTAACACCATGCGCGGCTCTAAGGTACAGAAAATGGCCGGGCGGCTGATACCAACCTTTATAGAAATGATACCCGCCGACAAAGAAGGACACCGAACCGAGATTACCTACAAATCCATTCAGTTTAACCCCGAAATAAACGACAACTTTTTTTCTACCCAAAACCTGAAAAAGGTAAAGTAATTTACCGCCGCTCCTTTCCTTATGCTCTTTAAACTGGCCTGGCGAAATTTATGGCGCAACCGCAGCCGCACACTCATTACCATGGCATCGGTATTTTTTGCTGTAGTGCTTTCGGTTGTTACGGTGGCGCTGCAACAGGGTGTGTGGGAAAACCTCATTAAAAATGTAGTGAGTTTTTATACCGGCTATGCCCAAATTCACCAAAGCGGTTATTGGGAAGAACAAATATTGGACAACAGTTTTGAACCCTCCGATACCCTGAAACAAACAGTATTGCAACACCCGATGGTGAATGCAGTATCGCCCCGATTGGAATCTTTTGCCCTTGCCTCATCGGAAAAAATAACCAAAGGCAGTCTGGTAATTGGCATTGACCCCATATCCGAAAACCAAATTACCAACCTTCAAAGCAAAATGGTTCGGGGTAATTACCTCAACCCAACCGATACCGCCGCCTTAATGGCCGAAGGTTTGGCCAACAAACTGCAGCTAAACCTCAATGATACCCTTATTTTGCTTGGACAGGGTTTTCATGGCGCTACCGCAGCCGGCAAGTACGCCATAAAAGGCATTGTAAAATTTGGCTCGCCCGAACTGAACGATGCGGCTGTTTACCTGCCCCTTGCTATGGCACAGGAACTCTACAGCGCCCCAAACCGGCTTACTTCGCTGGTCATGGGTATTGCAGACCCCACCCGACTGCAAAAGGCTACTGCCGACCTGCAACAGCAATTGGGCAACACCTACGAAGTAATGAGCTGGAAAGCGCTGATGCCTGAAATAGTGCAACACATGCGAACCGACACCGGCGGCACATACATAACCATTGCCGTATTGTACCTGCTCATTACTTTTGGCATTTTTGGCACCCTGCTAATGATGGTGACCGAAAGGCGTTTTGAATTTGGCATGCTCATGGCTATTGGCATGAAACGTCGTATGCTTATGCGGGTGGTGTTGCTCGAATCGGTTTTTATTTCTATAGCAGGGTGTATTGTCGGTATGCTCATCAGCATTCCGGTGGTGTATTATCTTAAAATACACCCCTTGCGCTTTTCGGGCGAGGTAGCCGAGGCATATTCCAAATTCGGGTTTGAGCCGGTTTTTCCTACCACTACCAACCCATCTGTTTTTATTGAACAAGCCCTGTTGGTATTGGTTATTGCACTGGTATTATCGTTATACCCGTTGTACAAGGTAAAAACCCTTAACGAAGTGGAAGCAATGAGGCGCTAACCCATAGCCCTGTTTGTTTCCCTTTGTGGTAAATTAAGAAGTTGTAACTATTTAGGTGCTCTTAATTGATTGATAATCAACGCTTTGTAAAATTTTTTGTTGTCGAAATTATTAAAAACCAAGCACATTTTCGTTTTTCTGTTGCGAATCTTTCAACAAAAATACTGTTTTGTTAAACAGAAAGCATCGAAATGTTCATTTAAATGCAAAATTATCAAAAACGGCACCTAAATAGTTACAAGAAGTTTAAATTTGAAAATAACGGTGCAATGTCTTAACTTTATACCCGATACAAAACCGGTATGGGATACAAATAGTGCATTTTAAAAATTTTAAGCACCGCTTAATAATTACACCGCTTGTATTTAAGCAACTTGCCGGTATGGGGTAAATTTCTGTTACACCTTGTCTTTCATTTTATGCTCCTGTAATATGCTTTTTAAACTGGCCTGGCGAAATTTATGGCGCAACCGCAGCCGCACGCTCATAACCATGGCATCGGTATTTTTTGCCGTACTGCTGGCAATTTTTACCATGTCTTTGCAAAAAGGCGTATGGGATAATCTTACCAAAAACGTGGTCAGTTTTTATTCGGGGTATGTGCAAATACACCTTAACGGCTATTGGAATGAGCAAATTCTGGATAACAGCTTTGCGTTTACCGACTCGCTTAACCAAGCCATTTTACAGCAACCACATATTACCGCCGCCACCCCGCGCTTAGAGTCGTTTGCCCTGGCATCGGGCGGGCAAATAACCAAAGGCAGCATGGTAGCAGGCATTGACCCCGAAAAAGAACACATCGTAACCGCCCTGAAAAACAAACTTACCCGCGGCAGTTTTTTGCAACTAAACGACCAAACCGTACTGCTGGCCGAAGGATTGGCAAAAAAACTGCAACTTGACGTTCATGATACGGTGGTGTTGCTTGGGCAAGGCTACCACGGCAGCACCGCCGCCGGAAAATACAGCATTAAAGGATTGGTGAAATTTGCCTCGCCCGAAATTAACGAAACAATGGTTTATCTGCCACTGCCCGAAGCACAGAACTTATACAGCGCACCCAATATGCTTACTTCGGTGGTAATTTCTTTAGATAACCCTCAAAACCTGAATGCCGTTGTAGGCAATCTTAAAAAAGCGCTTGGCAGCCGTTATGAAATTATGCCCTGGCAGGAAATGATGCCCGAAATTGAGCAACTCATAAAAACCAAAGAAGGCAGCGCACAAATTATTTTGGCAGTGCTGTACCTGCTGGTTAGCTTTGGCATTTTTGGCACCCTGCTTATGATGACCGCCGAAAGACGCTACGAATTTGGTATGCTTATGGCCATAGGCATGAAGCGCCGCCGGCTTGCCGGTGTAGTATTTATAGAATCGATGCTGGTAACCATAACCGGTTGTATGGCTGCCGTATTGGCCGGCATACCGTTGGTAAATTACCTGCACCAACACCCCATACGATTTACCGGCCAAATGGCAAAAGTGTATGAAGATTTTGGCTTTGAACCCGTATTGCCGGCCATGTTCAGCATGGAAGTTATACTAACCCAAACAGCAATTGTTAGCTTTATTGCGCTGCTGCTGGCCTTATACCCCCTGCTGCACGTGTACCGCCTCAACGAAACCGAAGCCATGAAACGATAAAAGCAGTGAAAAAATGAATGCGCATCAAAAATTCTTCATTTTTCTATTTTCAATTCTCAATTTATGATAACCACCATTGCCTGGCGAAATATATGGAGAAATAAAACCCGAAGCATAGTTATTATGACCTCGGTGGCGCTTGGCCTGTGGGCCGGCGCTTTTATTGCCGCCCTTTACTGGGGCATGGGGCAGGAACGAATGCGCATTGCCATTGAAAACGAAATAGCCCACCTGCAAGTACATGCCCCCGATTTTACCCTCGAATTTACCAATATACCTGCTATTGCCAATGTAAATGAACTTACCGCGCAAATTACTGCCATGCAGGGGGTAAAAGCCGTTTCGGCCCGAACCATAGCTATGGGAATGCTGGCAACCGCAACCGGCAGCGCAGGCATACAAATAAACGGCATTGAACCCAATGCCGAAGCCGCTACCTCACAACTGAAAAGCAAACTCAAAGAGGGAACTTATTTTGAAACCAAAAAAACAAATACGGTTTTAGTAGGAGCAAAATTAGCCAAAAAGCTCAAACTGAAACTCAATTCAAAGGTAGTGCTCACGTTTCAGGACAAAGAAGACAATCTGGTATCGGCCGCTTTCAGGGTAGAGGGTATTTACCAGTCTTACAATACCGCCTTAGATGAGCGAAACGTGTATGTACCCATAACTACCCTCAACAACCTGCTGGGGCTGCAACACGAAGCCCACGAAGTAGCCGTTTTGCTGCAATCCGATGATCTTACGCCATCGGTAAAGGCTGCCCTTGCAGCACAAAACCCGGCATTAAAAGTGCAGGACTGGAAAGAAATTTCGCCCGAAACAGGGCTTATTTTATCCACCATGGGGCAGGCCTCTATGGTATTTGTGGTAATTATTTTGCTGGCGCTGGCTTTTGGCATTATCAACACCATGTTAATGGCAGTGCTGGAGCGCACCCGCGAAATTGGGGTGCTCATGGCGCTGGGCATGAACAAGCTAAAGCTTTTTGCCATGATACTAACCGAAACCTTTATGCTGGTAATGGTAGGCTGCCCGTTTGGCCTGCTGCTGGCATGGGCGGTTATTCAACTATTGGCAAGAAAAGGTATAGATTTAACCGCCATTGCAGGGCAAACCATGCAAGATTTCGGGTTTAGCAATGTAATTTACCCGGGATTGCCTGCCAGCCAATACCTGCAAATTGTTATATTAGTGGTCATTACCGCCGTTGTTTCGGCATTCTTTCCGGCCATAAGGGCGCTAAGGCTTAGACCGGTAGAAGCCATAAGAGGATAATTACCGAAAATAATGTTTACAAAAAACCGAACGCAAATGGATACCGTAATTGATGCACACAACATTAGCAAAGTATATAACCCCGATACCATACCGGTACATGCGGTAAACAATGTGCATTTGCATGTAGAACGCGGCGAGTTTACCGCACTGGTAGGCCCTTCGGGGTCGGGTAAAACTACATTGCTCAATATTTTGGGCGGATTAGACCACCCAACATCGGGCAATGTGGTTATTAACGGAACCGATATTACCCACCTCGGCTCCAACAAACTCATAGATTTCAGGCTGCACAACATCGGGTTTGTTTTTCAGTCGTTCAACCTCATACCGGTGCTTACCGCCCGCGAAAACGTAGAGTTTATTATGCTGCTGCAAAACGTGCCCAAAAAAGAACGCGATCAACGGGTAGTTGCCCTGCTGAATGAAGTAGGCTTATCGGATAAAATGGATGTGCGGCCGGCGCAGCTATCGGGCGGGCAGCAGCAGCGCGTGGCGGTGGCAAGGGCATTGGCATCGAAACCGCAGTTTATTTTGGCCGATGAACCCACCGCCAACTTAGACTCGGCATCGGCCTTTAACCTCCTCGACATTATGGCTAAACTCAACCGCGAAGAAAATATGACCTTTATTTTTTCTACTCACGACCAACGGGTTATTGAACGCGCCCGAAGGGTGATAACGCTGGTAGATGGCAGCATTGCCTCCGATACCGCACAAACAAAAACCGATTAACCACCTGCCCGCCATGAAAAACCTGAACGCGCTTAAAACCCGGTGCCTTAAAAAAGAAGCCCGAAAATTATTTGCCCGCCTCAATACATCTGTATTGGCCGCAACCCAAACCTGCTCAGAACCCAATATTCACCAAATGCGGGTGGCCGTAAAAAAATGGCGCGCCCTGCTGGCCTTCACCGCCTTTGCCCAACACAACGCAAAACAAAAAAAGTTTGCCAAACCGTACCGCAAAATATTTTCCATATCGGGCAATATACGCGATGCGCAGGTGCATGCCCTGTTTTTACAGGAACACCATCTGGCAGACCAATTGCAACCCTATCTGCAACACCTTAAAGAGGAAGAAGAAAACAGCAAACGGCAATTAAATGCAGCGTACAAAACCTTAAAAAACAAAATATCTGCCAAGCGGCGGGTAAAACAACTCAATACCCTGCTAAGCCGGGTAACTGCGGCAGAAGTAAGCGCCTATACCAATTCCTGCATAGAAAAAGCAAAACAATATATTGTGGGCAGTTATACCAATGAAGAACAACTGCACCAACTGCGCAAACTGCTTAAACAGTGGCAGTACAACGCCATACTGCTGCAAAACTGCGGCTTTGACCAAACCGGCGGAAATAAACTGCTTGATTTTCTTGTTCCGTTTAACGAACTGCTGGGAAAATGGCAAGATACCACCGTTGCCATTGACTACCTCAACGAACTGCAAAGCGGGCAGCAACTTGCCATAAACCCGAAAACCATGGTAAAGCTGCGCAACGAAATTGCAACGGCTAAAGCAACCTTTCAGCGCAATATTATGGCAGGCTTGCTGGACCTTAGTATTCTGCTTGCCCAAATAGAATAAGGCAATGAAATGTTTACTTGCAAACAGGTTTCCTGCCGCAGCGCTTTGGTGCTTTATGTGGCTGCTGCTGCCCCAACTTTTACTGGCGCAACCCAATGATACCACCACAACTAATGTACGCAAATGGCAAATAAACGGCTATATAAAAGACCTTCAAACCAACCAGTTTACCATTAACCCCAACAGCCTTATTACCGGCAGTTTGGTACACCATAGGTTTAACTTTAGCTGGTATCCCATAATGGGATTTACCTTTTCGGCCGGGTTAAGAAACCGCCTTTTTTACGGCGAACAGGTTAAATATACGCCCAATTTTGCGCAGTATATTGATGTTGGTAATACGTTGGTCGATTTATCGAAAGTATGGGCAGAAAAAAACGCCGTGGTGGTACACTCCATTTTAGACCGCCTTTGGGCCGAATACCAAACCGACAAATGGAGCATACGCGCCGGCCGGCAACGCATTAACTGGGGAATTAACCTCATTTGGAACCCCAATGATGTGTTTAACAACTACAATTTTCTGGATTTTGATTACGAAGAGCGCCCGGGTTCCGATGCCATACGGGTTCAATACTTTACCTCCGGTTTTTCGGAAGCCGATGTGGCCATTGCCCCCGCCAAAACATGGAACGGCTATACTGCCGCTGCCCGCTACGGCTTTAACCAATGGGGCTACGATGTGCAACTGCTGGCCGGCAAGTACAAAACCGATGTTTTTTTGGGCGCCGGCTGGGCAGGCAACCTGGGTAATGCCGGCTTTAAAGGCGAAGCCTCTTATTTTCAGCCCTACCGCCAATTTACCGATACCGCCGGCGCATTAAGCGCATCGGTAGGGGCAGATTATATGTTTGCCAAAGGCTGGTATATAAACGGCGCGGCATTAGTTAACAGCAGCGGCGCATCATCGGTAAACAACCTGTTGCAGTTGTTTGCCTTTAACCTTTCGCCCAAAAGTTTAATGCCCACCCGCTACAATTTTATGTTCCAAACCTCCAAAAGTTTTACCCCCCTTATAGTGGGCAGCGCCGCCCTGCTGTACTCGCCCAACGGGCATTTGCTGGGCATACTGCCCTCGGTATCGTACAACATAGCCCTTAACTGGGATGCCGACCTTACCGGGCAATTCTTTTTTGCCCGTTTTGAAAACCCCGCCAACTTTAAAAGCCTTGGTCATGCCGTTTACCTGCGCTTTAAATGGAGCTACGGCAGCTAACCCCCAAAGGGTATTAAAAACGGTGGGGAAACAAAAAATTTTGTTGAGAAAAATGTTTGATGTTTTGGAACAAATAGTGTAATTTTACGGGGTGATTGAAGGAGTGAGAGGAGGATTTCTTTAGGGGGTATCTTCAATAATTACCCAAACACGACTTGTAATAGCAATTTGCTGTAGGTATAGGCAAGAATATGATGGCGTTGGAACTTGTTAATCGTGGAAGAAGGTGGCAATAAGTATGATGTAAATAAATCCTTGTAAATTTATGAATATGTATAAGCAACGGGAGAAATTAGAAAAAATAGCAAGATTTTGGAACCACTATATCTGGAGATACAAAATTTGTCAAGATAAAATTAATTTTAATGAAGAGGTAAGGGCAAATTATTTCAGTGACATTTTAGCCTATTTTCAGGATACACTTGAATTGATTGACAAGAAATTGGAAAAAAGCTCTTATCAAGAGAGCGTCTTTTATTCAATTGGATTACTTCAAACTATTTATGTTCAGCAAGATTTAGTAAAAGAGTTGTTGTATATTTTTAAACTCAATAAAGATAATGTGTCCAATGAGGACAATAGAAATATCAATCGGAGAATAAGAAATGAGCTAATTGGTCATCCAATTCGTCGAGCAAAAGACAAAAAAGAAGAACTTGTTTCGTCTGTCATTTTTGGAAAGGAACTTGCTAATAATAGCATTCATTATGTACTATATGCTAAGAGCAACAATTTTAAAGGGCAGGAAATATTCCACAATGTAAGTGATATAGTAGAAAGGCATCAAGAATTTTTATTGAAAAATCTTGAAAAAATAGAAATTAAAATAGATATTATTTTAAAATATTTCTTAAAAAGAATTCAAAAGATTTATTTTTTTATTGAAAATTCAATTCCATTTAACGGACTAATTCGGTTAGTAAATCAGCAATTCGAATACATTTTTAGAGAAAATTATTTGTTTAATAATGATTGCTTGATTGAGATTTATAACAAGAGGCATTCCCATAATCGATATGAGTTTGTTCTGAACCTGTTTGTGGATGAATTGAAAAAAATGATAAAATATACGACTGATGATATTCGTGATATTACAGGTGATAATATAGCAAATTTTGAAATTAAATTTTCCATAAATCTGATCGAAAGCAATTTTGACTTTGACTACGAATTGGGCAAATTGCAGGATAGACATCCCGTTTTTAATCCACAATATTTTAAAAAATTGTTTCCAGATGACATGGAAATATGTGCTGAATTGGAAAACATGGAAGTAAATATCCATTCAAATTTGGAATACTATTGCTCATATGAATATTTAATTTATTTGATAAGATCTAAAACCAAATATCAAACACAATAAAGTAAATGACAAAGAGTAATGAATTGCTATTAATGTGTTTATCCAAAACCCACCACCCACCACAGTACAGCAAGGTATTTATGAAAACTTTCATTGCCTGCCCATCTGTGTTTGCATTTGTACCAACCAACAAAATTCATAACTTTACAAACCAATTGTAGCGCAGGTTAGCAACAGTAAAACACAAAATGCCAATGTTTGAACAGACCTTTAAAAATATAGACGACATTCTTCACAAAGACGCAGGTTGCGGTAGTGAATTGGATTATGTGGAGCAAACCTCTTGGATTTTGTTCCTCAAATATTTGGACGACTTGGAACGCGACCGGACCACAGCATCCGAACTAACAGGCAAGACGTACACGCCTATCATTGACAAAGACTTCCAATGGACAGTTTGGGCTATGCCTAAAAAGAAAAAGGCGGGCAGTGAGCTTGTCGAACTGGACCACCACAATGCCCTGACAGGTGACGACCTCACCGACTTTGTTAACAACAAACTTTTCCCTTATCTCAAAAAGTTTAAGCTAAGTGCCGAAAGTGCCGACACCATTGAATACAAGATTGGCGAAATTTTCAGCGAGCTGAAAAACCGAATACAAAGCGGCTACAATTTGCGTGAAGTGATTAACCGCATTGACGAGTTACGTTTTAGAACCTACGCAGAGAAGCACGAAATGAGCCATCTGTATGAAGACAAAATAAAAAATATGGGCAACGCAGGGCGAAACGGTGGTGAATACTACACGCCCCGACCGCTCATTACCACCATTGTAAAAGTGGTTGCCCCAAAAATTGGTGATAAAATTTATGATGGCGCTGTAGGTTCTGCGGGCTTTTTGTGCGAAGCATTCGACTATCTAAAAAACAGCAAATCACTTTCTACCAAAGAAACCGAGATACTGCAAAAACGTACCTTTTACGGCAAAGAGAAAAAATCATTGGCGTATATCATTGGCATTATGAATATGATTTTGCACGGTGTGGAAGCTCCTAACATCATACACACCAACACACTTGCCGAAAATCTTGCCGACATACAGGAAAAAGACCGTTATGATGTAGTGCTTGCCAATCCGCCATTTGGTGGAAAAGAAAGAGCCGAAGTGCAACAAAACTTCCCGATTAAAACAGGCGAAACCGCTTCGCTTTTTTTGCAGCACTTTATTAAAATTTTGAAAGCAGGTGGCAAGGCTGGTGTGGTGATTAAAAATACCTTTTTGAGCAATACCGACAATGCCACCGTTGCCATACGCAAAACCTTATTGGAAAACTGCAACCTGCATACCGTATTGGATTTGCCGGGCGGAACATTTACCGGTGCAGGCGTAAAAACCGTAGTGCTGTTTTTTGAAAAAGGCAAACCCACACAAAAGGTTTGGTTTTACCAGTTGAACCTTGACCGCAATTTGGGTAAGACCAACCCGCTCAATGAAAACGACTTGGCAGAATTTGTAGCACTGCAAAAAACCTTTGCCGATAGCGAAAACTCTTGGACAGTAAATATAAAGGACATTGACCAAAGCACCTTTGATTTGAGCGTAAAGAACCCGAACAAAAAAGAAGAAGTAACGCTACGCCAACCACAAGCTATTTTGGAAGAAATGAAAGCATTGGACGAAGAAAGTGCGGAAATCTTGAACTCAATTTTGGAATTGATATGAAGCAAGGTTGGGAAATAAAGAAATTGGGTGAAGTTTCGGAAATTTTGAACGGTGGAACACCGAAGACTAATATTGCAGAATATTGGGACGGTGATATTCATTGGATTACTCCTGCTGATTTAGGAAAGTTGAGAAAGCCAACAGTTGATGATACACCAAGAAAAATTACAAGATTAGGATTAGAAAAATCATCAGCTAAACTATTTCCAACAAGTTCAATAATACTTTCAACGAGAGCACCGATTGGACATTTGGCAATCAATGAAGTGCCAATGTGCACCAATCAAGGTTGTCGTGGGATTGTGCCAAGTAAAAAACTTGACACTTGGTTTTTGTATTATTTTTTGAAAAACAATATTGAGTTACTTGACAGTTTAGGAACAGGAGCAACTTTTAAGGAGCTTTCAACCAAAGCACTTGCAGGAGTTTCAATCCCCCTTCCGCCCATCCCCGAACAAAAACGCATTGTTTCCATTTTAGACGAGTGCTTTGCCGCCATAGACAAGGCAAAAGCCAATGCCGAACAAAACCTCAAAAATGCCAAAGAACTTTTTGAAAGCTATTTGCAGGGGGTGTTTGAGAATGGGAATTACAAATCCTTAGATTTTGGAGAAGTGTGTGAATTAGTAGGTGGAAGCCAGCCTTCAAAAGAACAATTCATTTATGTGCCTAAAGAAGGATATATCAGACTAATTCAAGTAAGAGATTACAGAACGGACAAATTCGTAACCTATATTCCTAAATCATTAGCAAAGCGTTTCTGTGATAAAGAAGATATTATGATTGGCAGATATGGCCCCCCCATTTTTGGGATTTTTAAAGGTTTAGAAGGCGCTTACAATGTTGCATTGATGAAGGCAGTTGTTAACGAGAAACTTTGTGACAGAACCTATTTTTATTGGTTTCTTCAAAATAACAAGATTAGAGAATTTGTTGAGCAATCGTCAAAAAGAGCAGTAGGACAAGACGGAGTTAGGAAAGAGCTGTTGGAAAAATATCCTGTTCCTGTTCCACCAATCAAAGCCCAACAAACCATCGTCCGTCAATTAGATGCCCTACGAACCGAAACGCAAAAGTTGGAAGCAGTGTATCAAAAGAAGATAGCAGATTTGGAAGAACTGAAAAAATCAATCTTGCAAAAAGCATTCTTGGGTCAATTGACAATGAACAATGGATAATTGACAATGAACAATGGAAAATGAGTAAGAAGCAAGTGAAAATATCGGATAAAAAATTGTCAATTGTCAATTCTCAATTGTCAACTAAAATCTCTATACGATTTTTTGATGACCGTGAAGTGCGTGCCCTATGGGATGAAGAAAATGCCAAGTGGTGGTTTTCGGTATTGGATATTGTAGCGGTGCTTACCGACCAAAGCGACTACTCCAAAACCCGCAACTACTGGAAATATCTGAAAGCCAAACTAAAAAAAGAAGGCAGTGAAGTGGTTAGTGCCACTACCCAGTTGAAATTGCTTGCCCCAGATGGCAAAAGGCGTTTAGCCGATATGCTCGACTATAATGGGATTATTGCCCTTGGCAAAACATTTCCGGGAACAAAAGCCAACCGCTTTATTGAATGGTTTACCTACAGTGATGAAAGCATTGACGGGAAAAGTAAAACCAAAGCGTATGCCTTATTCGATAGTTCTTTTATCAACAGCATAGAAGTAGGCACAACGAAAGGGTTGCAACAAATACACGGTTATTTGTTTG